>JAZRCO010000001.1:0-5946 GCA_045659855.1 Eubacteriales bacterium
CGTAGCCATGTCGTTCTGTGTGCCAAGGAGTTGATTTATGACATTGTCTTCCTAAGACCGCTTGGCCTCCGACTTCTTTATTTTGCTAAATTAGTAATTGTGCTTCATTTTTTGGCTCAAAATGTCATAAAATGAGCATTCCTTGAGGCGAACAAGCTTTACTGTGAGATCGGATTTCGTTATCTTAACGTACTCATCACGGTAAAGCTCGCAATTGGTCTTGCCGTCAAGCGTAAGCATCAGTAGCTTTTCGCGAACTGAAACGTTTTTGACGGTTATGTTTGTTTCATCCGAGAAAATTAGCTGTCTTGCGATAAATGAATGTGGGCAAATCGGTGTTGCCAAGATGCATTTTACCTTGGGATCGGCAATTGATCCGCCGGCACTCATCGCATAGGCGGTGGAGCCCGTGGGCGTGGATATTATCAATCCGTCGGCACGGTAAGTGGTGATTAAGCTATCCTCGGCATAAAGCTCGAGATTTATGATTTTGGACACCGCACCGTTTGAAATCACTGCATCGTTTAGTGCGTAGGAAGTATATTTTGACTGATGATCCTTAGTGAAGACTTCAACATTCATCATGGATCTTTCGTCAATCGTATAGTCGCCCTCGATAATCTTTGAAAGAGAGGCAAGCTCATCCATTTCTATTTCAGCCATATATCCAAGGTGACCGAGGTTGATTCCGAGTATCGGCTTCCCTCTCTTAGCCATTCTCTTGGCACAGTCGAGGATTGTTCCGTCACCTCCGAGGGCGATTACGAGATCCGCCTCGTCATATAGCTTTTCGATGGGTAGAAAGTAGATATTTCCACGGTAGTTTTTCATAGCGAGGACCTTTTCCTTGCTATATTGGGACACTAGTATTTTACACCCGAACTTTAGCAGGTAATTTGTAACCTTAAGTGCGGCGTTGGCCTTGTCCGAGATATTAAAGTTTGTAACGATTGCAATGTTTTTCATAGTGTTTCCTTCCAATTTTTGCACAACGCGGGGCATTCTGATTACGTAAGGTGCAAAATAAGTAATTGATTTTGATTATAAAAATTGCTTTATTTTGTTATCCGTTATAAGATTTTGCGGATTAGGGGATTTTTGAAGATGTATTAAGTATTCTCTATTGATGTTAACGTCCTCAAACGGAGAGCGTGTTATATTAATACATGAAAAGCCACAAATAATGGCACTATCGATTATCTTATTGATTGCTTGGAGATGATGCACCGACTTTTTAACGATTCCGTGTGAGTTTAATGCACTCTTTCCGCATTCAAACTGTGGCTTGATAAGTGCAATCAATTGTCCGTCGTCCTTCAAAACAGAGCTTATGCCCTTGTGCATAAAGGTTTGGGAAATGAATGACACGTCCATAACGGCTATATCGAATTTTATAGGGAAATCGTCCTGCTCAATGTAGCGAGCATTGTATTTTTCTATCGATATTACGCGGCTATCACTTGATATTTTTGGGTCAAGCTGATTGTGTCCCGAATCGACGGCATAAACTATTGAGGCACCGCGCTGTAGCAAGCAATCGGTAAAGCCCCCCGTTGAAGCACCAACGTCGAGACATGCGCAATTATCGACCTTGACGTTAAAATCATCGAGTGCTCTTTCGAGCTTTTCCCCACCCCTACTGACGAATTTTTGCTCATTGACAATCTCGATTGCGTGGTCGATTGATTCGTCTATATCGAGTGCGGGCTTTGTAACAATTTTGCCGTCGATCTTAATGGATTGCTTCTCAATTAAAACCTTGGCGTTTTGACGACTTTTGGCAAAGCCGTGCTCAAATAAATATACGTCAGCTCTCATAATCAGTACTCCCTATTCATTAGATACATGGCAAGATTCTCAAGAGTGCCGTCGTCAAAGACCCTTACGGAATCAATGGCATTTTGAGTTAGCTGATTTACGGTTGATTTTGCCTCTTCTACCGACATAAATGAAAGGAATGAATTAGATTCAATCTTTCCGTTTTGATAATCGAGGATATCGTCGGTGATTTGGAATGAAAGCCCAAGATCTTCGGCATATCTTACTACACCTGCGTACCTTGAATCGTCTTCACTAATGCCTGCAGCCAAGCATCCAAGCTTGACCGATGCCAAAATCAGTTGTCCTGTTTTTAGCTTGTGTAAAAGGGTTAGATTATCGATGCTTTCAATGCGATTCTCCGAGAGGGTATCTATTGCCTGACCTGCTAGCATTCCTTGGTCACCGCTTGATGTGGCGAGTATCTTTATTGCCTGTGCATTGATTTCGTTGGCTAAAAGATGATTTTCGACAGCTGCCGAAAATGCCTTTATAATAAGTGCGTCACCCGTAAGTAGTGCGGCAGTTTCGCCGAATTGCTTATGTGTTGAGGGCTTTCCTCTTCTATAGTCATCGTTGTCCATGCAAGGCATATCATCGTGTACTAATGATGATGCGTGGATCATTTCGATGGCGCATGCATATGGCAATGCGGCATCAACACTACCGCCCAAGATTCGGCATATCTCTAATACAAGGAAGGCGCGAATTCTTTTTCCGCCCCCAAGCAAGGAATATTTCTGTGCTTCACCGAGGATATCGCTGTAATTCGGTTGCAAGAAATATGATGACAATGCCTCTTCAATTAGTATTGAGTTGCTTGCTAACGATTTCTTTATATTCTCAAACATTCTCAAAAAAATCCTTTTCAACTACCTGTCCGTTTTCATTGGACATAAGTATTTTTATGCGCTCTTCGGCGTTGTCAAGTGTGGAATTACAATATCTTACGAGTGAGACTCCCTCCTCGTAAAGCTTTAACGATTCATCGAGAGAAGCCTTTCCCTTTTCCAAAAGAGATACTATCTCCTGAAGTCGTTCCGTTGCTTTTTCAAACGATAATTCAGCTTTCTTAGGCATTATGATTCCTCCTTTTTGTCGATTTGCTTAACGGTGGCCTTAACGGTACCGTCGCCAAAATGTACGTTCAACGTATCATCTAAATCTATTTCACTGACCGAGCTCAACGCTCTTTCGTGTTCATTCAAGACGATGGTGTATCCTCTTGAAAGCGTGTTTAATGGGCTAATCGTATTGAGCTTGGTGGCCAATATTTCAAACTTATATTTTTGATCCTTGATTTTGCTTTGAATGCTGTTATCGAGCTTATCGGTGATAAGAGTGATACGCATTCGGTATTCATTTAAAAGGTCCTCTCTTGATTTGAGCACGCGGGATTTGGCAATCATATCGAGGTGAACTCTATGCTGACCGATACGGTTTAACAACGTTCTTTCGGCGTGCTTGATGCTTTGATTGACTCGATCCTTGATAACTCTTGCATCGGGCACTGCAAGCTCGGCAGCGGCTGACGGAGTTGGTGCTCTTAGATCGGCAACAAAGTCGCATATCGTGAAATCGCTTTCGTGTCCAACAGCTGATATGATCGGTATTTCGGAATCCGCAATAGCATATGCGAGATCCACGTTATTGAATGCCCAAAGATCCTCCATAGAGCCGCCTCCTCTACCGATTATGATGACGTCGGCGGATTTGGATTCATTGAAGTACTTGAGTCCCGAAATCAAGGATTTATATGCGTTATCCCCTTGTACTAATGCGGGATATAAAACGATTTTAGTGAGCGGAAATCTTCTTGATATAACGTTTATCATATCGTGAATTGCCGCACCCGTGGGTGAAGTAACTATACCAACGGTTTGGGGAATTTGCGGAATGGATTTTTTCCTTGAAGCGTCAAAAAGTCCTTCCTTTGCGAGCTTCTCTTTGATTTGCTCGTATGCAACGTATAGAGCACCGATGCCGTCGGGTTGGATATCCTCGGCATAGAGCTGATACTGTCCTGAGGGAGCATATACGGAGATTCGTCCGTAGACGATAACGTTCATTCCCTCCTTGAGTGCAAATTTAACTCTTTGAGCGCTTGAGCGGAACATTACGGATTTTAGCACGCTCGTTTCATCCTTGAGCGTGAAGTAGATATGTCCCGAACGGTGAATAGTTAAGTTGGAGATCTCGCCCCTGACAATTATCATGGAGAGGACCTCGTCGCGAGAAAGGAGATCGCGGATATATTCGTTAATTTGCGTTACGGTTAATACAAGTCTTGAATTATCCATTGCTACCTCCTTGAAAAGTTTATTTATTGAATGATCGACGTGCTAGGAGTGAGACACCTGCGGCATTATCCGACGAAAATTCGGGAGCGGCAAAATAGGTGTTTTCAAATTTAGCGAGAGCTTTCTTGATAATGGAGTTGCTCATAACTCCGCCTGCATAAATAATCGGCACGCCCGGATATTCAACTCGAATATCCTCGGTGAGCTTAACGAGCGTTCTTTCGACAAATGAGAGCACAAACGCTGATATCATTTCCTTATCGTTAGATTCGCCGTAGAGCTTTGTTACGATATTTTCAACACCTGAAAGATTGCATTTGCCGTTCTTTACGGAAATTTTTGCCTTAGGTAGCTCGCCGTTATATCTCAGCGCATTTTCCTCAATTTCTCTACCGCAAGGAAATTTCATGCCCATCAACACGCCTGCACGGTCAATGGCCTGTCCTGCACTTATGTCGGCAGTATCGGCTATGATTGAAATATCAAACGATCTTTCGTTTGGCTTGACGTAGAGTGCCTCGGTCGTACCGCCCGAAACGTGAAATGCAATAAAATCGTTATTTATGAGTGAATCGAGATGTCCGCTCGAATATATAGCTGCCATAACGTGTCCTGCTTGGTGAGAAAACTCATATACGGGAGCATTATGGGTAGCACCGAGCGAATATGCTATGGCTTTGCCTACTAAGAAGCAAGGCATATAAGAGCCCTCGACGTCTCGCGGGGTAGCCGATACGCCGATGGATGCAATTTGTAAAGTACCGATTGCCTCGTGTAACTGCGAGGACAGCTCGGGAAGATTTTTAACGTGTGAAAATACGGCATCGCTCTGACGCAATCCCTTTTCTCCGAGCTTGACGTCAAGTATTTTTTTGATATTTGCAACGACGGTTCCGTTTTCGTCGCATAAGGCGAGTGACGTAGTATAGTTGCTCGTATCGATGCCGAGGTGCAATTTACTGTTCTTCATTGCCTGCTTCGAGCAAATTCTTGATATTGTTCAATACACCGTTCACAAAGGACCTGGATTTGGGCTCGTCGAACTTTTTCACAAGTTCAAGTGCCTCGTTAATTGATACTGTGTGAGGAATATCCTCGCAGCAAAGCATTTCATAAACGCAAAGTCTCATTGCGGAGCGCGTAGCATTGGAAAGTCTTGATACCTTCCAACCGTTTGATGCTTTGGAAATCAATTCATCTATTTCGCTTTCGTGTTCAATTGTACCGAAATAAGCATTCTTGATGTATTTCTCTTTTATGGGGTCGATTTCGCGGTTTTCAGTTGAAAGCGCAAATATATCTTCAGCGCCCTCTTCACGGCGAAATTCTCTCTCAAAAAGCAATTCAAAAGCAGCTTCTCTTTGTTCTTTTCTAGTCATAGTGGAAATTCCTTTGTACTATTCAAAATTTAACTGTATTATTATAATACATAAATTGCAAAAAGTCAATAAAAATAGTGAATTTTATGCAAAAAAGAATGAATATTTATCAAAAATATGCACACGCAATAATTTGTGGGACATTTTTTCGAAAAAATGCAATTAATCTATTGAAAAATATCTAAAAATGATATATAATGTGTGTGTACAACTTTTTTTGATAAAGGAGTTCTAAAATGGCAAACAGAAATATGGATACTCAAATGTTTCGCGTGCCCTATGAGCGCGATGATGAAACCAAAAGAGTTCTTCAGGAAATTTACGACGCTTTGAGCGAAAGAGGATATAATCCTATTAACCAAATCGTCGGTTATATCATCTCGGAGGATCCCACATATATCACAAACCATAATAATGCTCGTGCGCTTATTCGCAAGATCGACCGCGAT
>JAZRCO010000002.1:0-3323 GCA_045659855.1 Eubacteriales bacterium
TTCCCTCTTTGAAAAAGTGGAGAGGTGCATCGATATGCGTTCCGTTATGGGCGCACAAAGAAAGCACGGAGAGGTTATAAACCCCTCCGTCCTCCATATCAACTATTCTTTTGGAATTGGGCGCAGGATCGCCCTCGTAAATATTGCAGGATAGCAATTCCTGTGAAATGTCAATTATCTTCATATCAATTTTCAGCAGCTCTAAGCGTATTTTGCAAAAGCATAGTTATTGTCATAGGGCCAACGCCGCCCGGAACGGGTGTGATGTACGATGCGACCTCGCTCACGCTCGCAAAATCCACGTCGCCCGTGAGCTTACCCTCGGCATTTCTATTCATACCGACGTCGATTACCACCGCGCCCTCCTTAACCATATCTGCAGTTACGAAATCCGCCCTGCCTATTGCTACAACGAGAATATCCGCGCGGCGACAAGCATCCGTAAGATTCTTCGTCTTACTGTGGCACACGGTCACCGTGCCGTTCTCAGCAAGGAGCAGGAGTGCCATCGGCTTACCCACGATATTGGAGCGACCGATAACCACGCATTCCTTTCCCGAAATCTCGATATTCGAGCGACGGAGCAGCTCCATAATGCCTGCCGGTGTGCAGGGCAAGAACTTGGGATCTCCTATAGTTATTCTTCCCACGTTGTAGGGATGAAAGGCGTCAACGTCCTTCTCCGGCTTTATTCTAAGGATGATTTGCTCCTCGTCAAGATGCTTTGGTAAGGGCAACTGAACGAGTATGCCGTGAACGTCGCCGTCGTCATTTAGCTGATCGATAAGGCGATTAAGCTCGTCCTGCGTGGTGCTTTCGGGCATTCTATACACCCAAGAATTGAATCCTACCTGCTCGCACGCTCTTTCCTTATTGCGAACGTACACCTGCGATGCTGGATCATCGCCCACTATCACAACGGCAAGTCCCGGGAGTCTTCCCGTCTTCTCGTTAAATATTCTAACTCTTTGCGCTATCTCCTCTCGAATTTGAGCGGATATAGCTTTTCCATCGATAATATTAGCCATTTTCTTCCTCGGTTTTGGGTGCTTCCTCTACTGCGGGAGCTTCTTCAACTACGAGTGATCCTTCAAGTACGGGAGCTTCTTCCACTGCGGACTCTTCTACCGCAGGTGCGCCCTCGGTAGCCAATTCGGGTGTGGAATTCTTCTTCAACACAATACGACCGTAAATGATAAGCGCGCTCGCAAGTGCGAAAAGAAGGAATCCAAGAAGCTGGGATACTCTTATTCCCGTTGATCCAATGTAAAGGGAGTCGGTTCTAAGACCCTCGATAAACATTCTACCAAAGCCGTACCAGCCGAAGTACCAAAGCGCTACCTCACCGTCAAACTTTCTCTTTTTGAAGAAAACGTTGATGAGTGCAAAGCCGATAACGTTCCAAAGTGATTCGTAAAGGAAGGTGGGATGCACGTACACCATATCCCTTGTTCCAAAATCGTGGTAGGTATTGCGGGAGATAAGTCCCATTCTAAGGAAGTAAAGAGGATTTCCCTCCTCCACGATGCCGCCGTACGCTTCACCGTTGAAGAAGTTACCCCAACGTCCCATGGACTGAGCAATCATAACGGCAGGAGCCGCACAGTCAAAAAGTTTTCTCCAGCTAATCTTCTTGACAAGACAAACAACAACTATCGTTGCCGCACCCGCAATGATACCGCCGTATATTGCAAGTCCGCCCGTGCGAAGATTGATAACGTCAAGCAAGGTCTTAAACTGAGTGGGACTGAAAATTACGTAATAGAGTCTTGCGCCCACAACACCGAAAAAGATGGTGAAGATGGCGATGTCAATAAGGTCATCGGGCTTGATTCCCACCTGCTTACAGCGCCAAGACGCATAGCCGATTGCCATGAGCATACCGAGTGCGATGCACACGCCGTACCACATAACCGTAAAGCTCTCTCCCAAAGTGAGAGCCACACTGCTAATTGTTCCCTCGCCTATTCCAAGACCGGGGAAAGAAACCGAAATATCATACATATCAGATACCTCCAAAAAATATTTAAAATCAATTGTTTTTAATTATCGAGATCGCAAAGCGATCGTCCGTAAAGGACTCGTCAAGGTAGGAGCAAACGTCTTCAAAGGTTATCTCCTCAATTATCCTGCGGTATTCAAAAATACCGCTACCCTCAAAGGTAAAGTTCAAAAGTGAGTTTGCAATGTCGAAAACGGAGTCGAAATCCCTTATAAATTCCGCGATCATCACTCTTTTGCATCTCACAAAATCACGCTTTGAAAGTCCGTTTTCCTTTGCACTCCTAACGTGCGCCTTTACCGCCTCAAGCACCGCGTGGGCGTTATCCCCCTCCGCAGAGATGGAATGAAACGCAACGTCGCGATTGATGGAATAGCCGTAGGTATAGGACTCGTTTATGTAGCCACCCTCGAAGAGATCATTATATAGCTCGCTCGCGCGAGAAAAGAGCATCTCATCAAGGATGGTCATACCAACGTCCCTCTTGAGCCGTTCCATAACGCTCTTTGACGGCACAGGATCCTTTATTCCGATCTCAAAAATCGGAATGCTCACGTTCATCGTTTTTTCAATGACGGGAGTGGCAACGGCACTTTCATAGGAAATGCTCGGCAATATGGGAGTATTCCCGTGCTTGCATTTGGGCAAGGACTTGTCCACTATATCAAGCACCGTATTCTCGTCAACGTCACCCGAAACCACGAGCGCCATATTGGAATATCGGTAAAATGAGCTATAGCAATCGTAGAGGAGCTCCTTATTCACCTCTCGAATGCTCTCCTCAGTGCCAAGCACGTCCGACGAAAGCTTGCAGTCGCCGTAAAGGGCGAGGAGAAGATTTCTCGACACCGCATCGTACGGACTGTCAAGGCACATCTTTATTTCTTGGGTTATTATTCCCTTTTCACTCTCAACGTTTTCGTCGGTGAAATAGGGTGCATATACGAAATCTATAAGTCCCTTTAGCGAAAGGTCGAAATTCTCGGTGCAGGAGAACATATAGACCGTTTTATTGTTTGAGGTGTATGCGTTTGCGTCGGCACCGAGTGCCGCAAGTGACGCTATCGCATCGACACCGTCCTCACTCGAAAAGAGCTTGTGCTCAAGGAAGTGGGCGATCCCCATGGGATAGCTCCTTGCCTCTCCGTCAACGCTTGCGCCCTCCTCGTAAACCGAGCCGAGCTTGACTCCGAGCAATGCGGTTTTGAGCTTCATCTTCTTCGGGAAAACGAACACGTCGAGTCCGCTTTCATGCTTGGCGTAATAGTAACGCTCGCCGATCTTTTCATCGGCAAATACCGTAAATCTACTCATAGAAAGG
>JAZRCO010000003.1:0-2231 GCA_045659855.1 Eubacteriales bacterium
TCCTTTTTGATTTCAAAAGATGACTGTGCCATTTTAAGAATTTCCTTTCGTGTTATATAAATTTTTTATTTTTCTTTATATTCACTGCGCACAGTGTGCGCAAATGATTTCAAATTATTTTACGATCTCGTAGGTATCGGACGCGATCATAAATTCCTCATCCGTGGGGATAACCACGACCTTTACCTTGGAGTCGGGCGCGCTGATCACGATGTTCTCGCCGCGAGGGCCGTTCATGTTTGCGTTCTCGTCCATCTTGATTCCAAGGTATTCCATATTGTCGCCGATAAGCTGACGCGCTTTGCGGTCATTCTCACCAAGACCCGCGGTGAAGATGAGAACGTCGATACCGTTCATCTCTGCAACGTAAGAACCGATGATCTTCTTTGCATTGTGAACGAGAAGCTCCATAGCAAGCTGAGCTCTTTCGTTGCCCTCGCCGGCAGCCGCCCATACGTCACGCGCGTCGTTGGATATACCCGAAACACCGAGAAGACCGGATTTCTTGTTGAGTGCGTCATTTACCTCTGCAACACTCATTCCGCTCTGTTCAACGACGTAAGCGATGATGGAGGGGTCGATAGTACCGCAACGAGTACCCATGGGAAGTCCCTCCTGAGGAGTGAAGCCCATCGAGGTATCAACTGCTCGACCGCAGTCAACCGCGGTGATAGACGAGCCCGAGCCGATATGGCAGGAAACGATCTTTGTCTTATTGTAGTCAAGCCCGAGGAACTCGCATGCCTTTGCCGATACGAAGCGGTGAGAGGTTCCGTGGAAGCCGTAGCGGCGAACACCGTACTTCTCATACCATTCGTAGGGGAGGGGATATACGTAAGATTTCTTTTCAAATCCCGAGTAGAAGGACGTATCAAATACGCCAACGTGGGGAACTGATCCCATAAGCTTCTTACAAGCGGCAACTCCTTTAAGTGCGGGAGGACCGTGCAAGGGGTTTATGGGGATGATGGATTCGATGTACTTGATCTCCTCCTCGCCAAGAACACAGGACTTTGTGATCTTGCCGCCGTGAGCAAATCTGTGACCGACTGCGCTTATTTCATCCACGCTTGCGATTACGCCAAGCTCAGGATCCGTGAGGAGTTTGAGCACCAGAGCGATCGCCTCGTTGTGAGAGGGCATGGGATAGTCGATCTCGTAGTTTTCTTTTCCGGGGCGCTTGTGAGTGATCGCGCCGCTAAGTCCGATCTTTTCGCAAAGACCTCTTGCGAGCACCTCGCCCGTGGTCATATCAAAAAGCTGATATTTAAGCGAGCTGCTTCCGGCGTTGATAACCAGAATTTTCATTTTGTGAACGCTTCCTTTCTTTCGCCTTGTCGCCATACAGGCGGCGAGCGCGTAAATCTTTTCTCGGAGCGGCGCGAGATATTCTTAGGCATTTTCGTGCGACAAAAACCCGTCCGCATCTTTCCTTCTTTTATTATATCAAAAAAAATGCGCGATTGCAAGAGTTTTATGCAAATTTGGTAGCAATTACAATTTCGACAAATTGTGAAATGTGCACTAAAACGCCCCTTTGATTTTTACTATTTTATATAAAAAATTTCCACTGACAAAAAATTGTCAAGGAAATGTGACAATTAATTAACAAATGCGCCCTAATTATATACAAAACTCCCAAAAATTTCAAGTTATTATATTTTTTTACATTTAGCGCTCAAATAAGCCCTAAAAATGGCATTTTAAGCTTGAATTTCGGTGCTTGTCCGCCCTGTTTTTTGAAGATGGCAAAAAATGATAAATTTTGCTTTTTAGGTATTGTAAAATGCTTGAAAATTTGTTATAATAACTATATATTGCCTTGACCTTGAAATATGACAGTCAGACAAAGAGCAAGAAAGGCGCGCGGCCCATTCGTCGCGTGTATGGTAAATAAAAATGAGCAACAAAGAAAAATTCTACATCACGACCGCGATAGCTTACGCATCGAGAAAGCCCCATTTCGGCAACACCTACGAGGTAATAGCTACTGACGCGGTGGCACGCTACAAAAGAGCGCGCGGATACGACGTGTTCTTCTGCACGGGAACCGATGAGCACGGTCAGAAGATAGAGGATCTGGCACGCGAGGCGGGAATTACCCCCAAGCAGTACGTTGACGGAGTTGCCGGCGAGATAAAGAAGGTATGGGACGGAATGAACACCAGCTATGACCACTTTATCAGAACAACGGACGACTATCACGAGGCGGCTGTTATCAAAATGTTCCG
>JAZRCO010000004.1:0-6042 GCA_045659855.1 Eubacteriales bacterium
TTGTGTTTTCCTATTGATTTTATATGACAATTTATGCTATAATCATTATGTTTGGGATATAGTATATATATTAATATGAAAGGTTCGGGTGAGAATTATCAAGACGTATGGTTTTATTTATACAGTAAACATCATATTTCAAGCATTGTTCACCCTATTCTTTCACATTGGCAGCAGCTTGCTTGTATCTTGGTTATTGGTGGACAAGCTCTCCTGTCCCTCGTGGATATATGCAGTCCTAATACTAATAGGCGTTTTCACTGGCATTTTCTCAATGATTAGATTTATCATTTCAACCATGAATGCCTTGGATAAGCTTGAAAAATCCAATCAAAAAAAACGGAGAAACAATGAAAGAAAATAATAATGGCTATAGAGATTCAATCTATTTAGCAATCCTTGAGAGTATCATTTCTCTCATTGCGGTGCTAGTTTACGTTGCGCTCGGCATGTTCAACTGGACAATAGTAAGCGGCGTAATTCTTGGATCTACGGTTACAGTTGTTAACTATCTTATTCTCTCCTATTCCGTGAACAAGGCAATCAACGATTTTATTGCGCTTCGCGGCAATGAGGAGATGACTGACGAGGAATCCGAAAAGTTTGCCAAAACGCATGCAATCAAGGTTCAAAACGCAGTCACTAAATCATACGTGTTGAGAACAGGTCTTATGGTCGGAGCTCTCGTGGTCGCATTCATCACTAAAAAGTTTGATCCAATCGCAACTATGATCCCCCTGATTATGTACAAGCCCCTCCTCTACGCAATCGAATTTATTAAAAAGAAACGAGGTGAGTAGCTTTGGAAATATCAATCACCGGTCCAAAGGTGTTTGTCAGAATTGACAAGCTATATGAAATGTTTGCCGGCACAATGGTGGACATTTTCGGAAACTTTGGAAACTTAATCACTCAAACAACAGTATCTCTCTTCGCGGTAACTGTGCTTCTTATGATTCTTGGTTACATTGCCTCAAGAAAGATCGAAAAACGCCCCGGCGGCTTGCAGGTGTTAGTTGAGAAGGTTTTGAATATGCTTTACTCGCTTGTTGAAAGCACAATGGGCAAGCATAATCTTAAATTCGCTCCCTACATCGGCACATTGTTTTTATCATGCATGTTCGGTAGTCTTATCGGAACAACAATGCTCTTCCGTTCCACTACAGCGGACTTTTCAGTAACCTTGGCATATGCTCTCGTTACTTCCGTAATGGTATGGTATCACAACATTAAGAACAACGGCTTTATCGCATGGCTTAAAGGATTCACCGAGCCGATTGTTATCATGACTCCCATGAATCTTATCGGTGAGGTTGCTCAGCCCATCGCAATGGCGTTCCGTCATTTCGGTAACGTTGCGGGTGGCGGAGTTCTTACCACTCTTATTTATGCGGCACTTGCACTTGGATCAAAAGCTTTTTTCGGATGGATTTTCAAAGGGTTGCCAGCATATATCATTTCGCTTTTGCCCCCTGTTTTTCAGGCGGGTATACCAGCATTTGCTTCGTTGTATTTCGACTTTTTCTCCTCCTTTGTTCAAGCATTCGTATTTTGCTTGTTAACAATGGTGTACGTTGCAGGAGCTTGTCCTCCTCCGGCTGAAGAAAACGTTGATGCAAATAAATAACACAGTTCAAAAAATTTTTAATTTAAAAAGGAGAATTTTAAAATGGATGTTTTAGCAGCAAGAGCACTTGGTGCAGCAATTTGTATGGGTATCGGTTCTATCGCTCCCGCTCTCGGTGAGGGTCTCGCAGTTTGCAAGACACTTGAGTCTATGGCTCGTCAGCCCGAAATCGCAGGCGATCTTCGTACAACGATGATCCTTGGTTGTGCAGTTACAGAAACAACAGGTATCTACTCACTCGTAGTAGCACTTCTTCTCATCTTCGTTGGTGTAAACTAATTTATTGATTCAAGGAGAATACAATGAGTGTAGTAATGGATGCTTTTGAATCGTTTGTAGGTGTAAACGTATGGACGATGCTCTTTGCATGGTGTAATCTACTTATTCTGTATTTATTCTTAAAGAAGATTCTTTTTGTCCCCATGAAGAATATGATTGATTCAAGACAAAAAGAGATTGACGATATGTATCATAATGCCAAGGAAGCCGAAACCGAAGCAAACGCAATGAGGGATTCTTATGAAGAAAAGCTCAGCAGTGCAAACGAAGAAAGCGAAGAGATTCTTAAAACAGCTCTCCGCCGCGCTCAACTCAAGGAAGAAGAGATAATTCGTGATGCGCAAACTGAAGCGGCAAGAATCCACGAACGCGCTGAAGAGCAAATCGCCCTTGAAAAGAAGCGTGCGCTCGCCGAGGTTAAAGATGAGGTTTCAGGCATGGCAGTTGAGCTTGCAGGAGCAATAATCGGTCGTGAGGTTTCAGAAAAGGAACACTCCGAATTTATTGATTCCTTCATCGATAATGTTGGTGAATGATATGACGTACATTGATCACGACGCAAAAAGCTTTGGCGACGCACTTTTTATGCTCGCCGAAGAGCTTGAACAAACCGATGAGGTAAAGGACGATTTTCTTGTTCTTTGCGAGTCTTTTAACGCTAATCCCGAGTACACGAAATTGCTTGAATCCCCTGCTCTTTCTCGCGACGAGCGAATTGAGTTGGTTGGAAAAGCATTTGGAAATCTCAATAGAAACCTTGTTAATATGGTGAAAATCTTAGTAGAAAGAAGACTTCTCTACCTCATTAACAAGATTTACGATGCATACATATCCGCTTATGATATTTCTCGAGGAATAGAGCGTGTTGAGGCGATCTCTTCCATCCCCTTGACAAATTCACAAATCGAGAAATTGCAGAATAAGCTTGCCAAATTGACAGGCAAAAAGATTATAATTGCAACAACCGTTGATCCATCTATCCTTGGCGGTATGAAGCTTAGATATATGGGTAAACAAATAGACGGCTCTCTTAAAACGAAGCTCGACAAATTTGAGCAGGGCCTCAAAGACATAGTAATTTAAAAAAGTTGGTGAAAAAATGCAGTCCAAAATAGACGATATTTCAAAAATCATAAAAGAGCAAATTCGTCACTATGAGAGCACAACTTCTCAGGACGAAATTGGCTACGTAATATCTGTAGGTGACGGTATTTCAAAGGTTCACGGACTTGATAAGTGTAAATCAAACGAATTGCTTGAGTTCTCAAACGGATCATTTGGTATGGCACTTAACCTTGAAGAAACCTTCGTTAGCTGTGTTCTTCTCGGTAACGACGTTGGTATCAAGGAAGGCAGTATCGTTAAGCGTACCGGACGAGTTGTTTCCGTTCCCGTTGGCGAAAAGCTTGTGGGAAGAGTTGTAAACGCACTCGGTCAGCCCATTGACGGTAAGGGTCCCATCGATATCACCGAGTTCAGCCCCATTGAAAGACGTGCCTATGGCATTATCGAAAGAAAATCAGTATCCGTACCTCTTCAAACAGGTATCAAGGCAATCGACTCCATGATTCCTATTGGTAGAGGTCAGCGTGAGCTTATTATCGGCGATAGACAAACAGGTAAAACTGTTATTGCTACGGATACAATCATAAATCAAAAAGGAAAAGACTTGATTTGTATTTACGTTGCAATCGGTCAAAAGCAGTCAACGGTAACTTCAGTTGTTGACACGCTTTACCGTGCAGGCGCAATGGATTATACTATCGTTGTTTCCGCTAATGCGAGTGATCCCGCTCCCCTTCAGTATATCGCTCCCTATGCAGGTTGCGCTATGGGTGAATACTTTATGGACAAGGGTCGCGACGTGCTCATCATTTACGATGACCTCTCTAAGCATGCGGTAGCTTATAGAGCTCTTTCCCTTCTTATTAGAAGACCTCCGGGACGTGAAGCATATCCTGGTGACGTTTTCTATCTCCATTCAAGACTTCTTGAAAGAGCTGCTCGTCTTGCTCCCGAATACGGTGGCGGTTCTCTTACAGCTCTTCCCATTATCGAAACACAGGCGGGTGACGTTTCCGCTTATATTCCCACAAACGTTATCTCTATCACCGATGGACAGATTTTCCTTGAATCTCAGCTTTTCCACTCAGGTGTTAGACCTGCGGTTAACCCCGGTATCTCGGTTTCCCGTGTAGGTGGTAATGCTCAGATCAAAGCTATGAAAAAGGTTTCAGGTACTCTTAAGCTCCTCTATTCTCAGTACCGTGAGCTTCAGGGCTTTGCACAGTTCGGCTCGGATCTTGATGCCGACACCAAGGCAAGACTTGATCAGGGTGCCCGTATCGTTGAGGTTCTTAAGCAAAACAGAAACTCTCCCATCGCGGTTGAGCTTCAGGTAGCGATTATTTACGCCGTTGTAAATAATATGCTTAAGGAAATCCCCGTTAGCGATATCCATCGCTTTGAGGAAGAGCTCTTCGATCATCTCATCGCTGTTAAGGGTGACCTCTTGGCGTCAATTAGAGATACGGGTGATCTCTCCTCCGACGCTGCTGAAGAGCTTAAGGCAGCAATTATTTGCGTAAAGGAAAAATTTCTCAATTAATCTAATGAAAGGAAGTGTCTAGCATGGCCGGAATTAAAGATATTAAGGACAGAATAAAGAGCGTTGAAAGCACAATGCAAATTACTAAAGCTATGGAACTCGTAGCTACGTCCAAGCTTCGCCGTGCAAAAGAAACAGTTGAACATACACGACCTTTCTATCAGGTTTTAGGAAATGCTATCGACGATATCACCTCGATATCCGAAAATATATCCTCCCCTTGGTTTGAGTCCCCTGACTCCGCAAAAACGCTCTTTGTAGTTTTCGCAGGTGACCGTGGACTTGCAGGCGGATATAATAGCAATATATTTAAACTTGTTGAAAAACTGAGTGAGAACAAAGATGCCATATGGCTACCGATTGGTAAAAAAGCTTATGAATATTCAAGGCATAGAAGCTATAACATCTATACTGACTTATTCATCGAGGCGGCGGATCAAAGCGTTGGCTCAATTCTCTCGCTCGGCAAGCTTGTTTCCAACGGCTTTATTAACGGTGAATTCAAGGAGGTTATCCTTGTGTTCACGGAATTTGTTTCAATGATGACTCAAAGACCCGTTTATGAAAATCTTCTTCCTCTCAAGATGGTAGAAGATAAGGAGCCGACGTATTTTGAAACCGATTGCGATCCCGAGGAAATGCTCGATCAAATCGTTCCCGAATACATTGGTGGCGTTCTCTACTCCGCACTTTGCGAAAGCATTGCTTCGGAGTCGGGTGCAAGACGAATGGCAATGAACTCGGCAAACAAAAATGCTGAGGAGATCATTGACGTTTTGATGCTTCAGTATAATAGAGCTCGTCAAGCAAGCATCACTCAGGAAATTACAGAAATCGTGTCTGGTGCTGAGGCTTTATAATCCAGCACAATTGTTTGAAAGGAATTATAGCAGATGAAAAACATCGGCAAAATCGTACAAATTATTGGACCTGTCCTTGACATCCGTTTTGAAAACGGACAGCTTCCCGATCTTCTTGGCGCTATCGAAATTGAGCACGAAGGCAAGAAGGTAATTTGTGAGGTTGCAAGCCAGCTCGGAGATGACGTTGTTAGATGTATAGCGATGTCCTCGACCGACGGTATGTCAAGAGGCATGGAAGCAGTATATACGGGATCGGGAATCACTGTACCTGTAGGTAAGGAAACTCTCGGAAGAATATTCAATCTTTTGGGAGAGCCCATCGACAATCTTCCCGCCCCCGAAACATCTGAAAAATGGTGTATCCATAGAGATCCTCCCCCCTATGCTGAACAGCAAAGCACAACCGAGATACTTGAAACAGGTATCAAGGTAGTTGACCTTATCGCTCCCTACACCAAGGGCGGTAAGATCGGTCTTTTCGGCGGTGCAGGTGTTGGTAAGACAGTTCTTATTATGGAATTGATCAACAATGTTGCTAAGGAGCACGGCGGTATCTCCGTATTCACCGGTGTTGGTGAACGTACAAGAGAGGGTAACGATCTCTATAACGAAATGAAGGAATCCGGAGTTTTGGCTAAGACGGCCTTGGTTTACGGTCAGATGAA
>JAZRCO010000005.1:0-7741 GCA_045659855.1 Eubacteriales bacterium
CAACCACAACGTCTATAACTGGGGCGAATACATCTCCGATGAGGACGACGAGGAATACGGCCTATTTAACGTCAACGAGGGCTTTGAAGAGTATTTCAACGAAAATCTCGCCGACAAATATGGTTGCTATATCAAGGTAAACTACTCTACCTACGCAACAAATGAGGATATGTATGCAAAGCTCTCCAACAGTGCCGTTGCATACGATATCGTTATCCCCTCGGACTACATGATCCAAAAAATGATCGCGCACGGTATGCTCCTTCCGCTTGATTTTTCCAAGCTGACAAACTACGGCAATATCAGCGACGATTTTAAGGGCTTGCATTACGACCCCGAAAATCAATATAGTGTGCCCTATACCTACGGTATGGTCGGCATTATCTACAATGCCGAGTTCGTTGACGAAGCTGACGTTGCGGACGAGAGCTGGGGACTCCTTTGGAATGAGAAGTACGCAGGAAAGATACTCCAGTTCAACAACCCCCGCGATGCCTTTGCAACCGCTATGTATTGGAAGCATCTTGACATCAACTCGCACGATTATAAAGAGTGGAGCGATGCTCTTGAGCTTTTGAAGCAGCAAAAGCCCATTCTTCAGGGATACGTTAACGACGAGATCTTCAATAAAATGAAGGGCGCTTCCGCACATATAGCTCCCTATTTCGCAGGCGACTTCTTAACGATGGCGGCGGATAACGAGGATCTTCGCTTCTACTATCCCAGCGAAGGAACGAACTATTTCGTTGACGCAATGTGTATCCCCACAACGAGCAAGCATCCCGATCTCGCTCACGAGTATATCAATTATATGATCAGCGAGGAGACGGCAACCGCTAATGCGCTCTATATCGGCTATGCATCGCCCAATACCGCAGTCACCGAAAGCGAATATTATCAGGAAATGCTCGACTATAACTACAGCACCGATAATATCGACGCTTGGGAAATCCTCTACGGCAAGTCCAAGGACGAGGCAAACGCTAGCTATCCCTTCAATCCCGCTTACGAGGATTATTTCAAGGATGAGGCAAACGGCATCGACGTTCAAGCTCACGTTACTGCGCTTTGGGAATCTCTCAAAACCGAGAACTCGACTGAGCTTTGGATCCATATAACAAGCATTGCCATCGTGGTATTCGTGCTTGGAATCGCGATCTACTCCACCTACATTAGAAAAAAACGTTCTAAGTTCTACCGTGATAGAGATAGAGAGCTCAAAAGACAAAAGCAAATGAAAAAATAACATTTCGCCCACACGCAAGCTGCGTGTGGGCTTTTGTTTCACTATGATATTTGGAAAAATTCATCAAAGCAATATATAATTTCAAAAATTGTCAATACTAATCATAAAAAGAGCGAAAGGTCTTATTATGATTAAACTATCAACCGATTATAGAAAGAACGTGGAATCGCTCGATGCGATTTTTGCGGTAAAGGATAACTTTGACATACTAAAGAAGACGCTTATCATCGGAGAGGACGAGCTAACTCTCTATTTCATTGACGGCTTTGTGAAGGACGCCGTTATGCAAAAGATGATGGTGCATTTTCTATCCTTAAAATCACTTGGCGAGCGCACCGACCGAAGCGCACAGGATTTTTTATTTCACAATATTCCCTACGTTGAGGCGGACGTGACCGACGATCTCGATACGATGGTACAAATGATGCTATCGGGCGCGACCGTAATGCTCGGCTCTTCGTTTCTTGACAGGGGCATCATAATCGATGCGCGTACCTATCCCGCCCGAAATACCGAGGAGCCCGAAAACGACCGGGTTATCAGGGGCGCACGCGACGGATTCGTTGAAACTCTTATATTCAACACCGCACTCATCCGCCGTCGTATTCGCGATCCAAAGCTAAAAATGTCTTATATGACGGTGGGTAGCCGCTCGAAAACGGACGTTGTCGTGTGCTATATTGAGGACAAGGCGGATCTCAATTACGTTAATGCATTAAAAGAAAAGATAAAAAACATTAAGGTCGAAGCGCTCACAGTCGGTATGCAATCGCTGATTGAATGTCTTATTCCGAATAGGTGGTATAACCCATTTCCAAAGGTGCGCACCACCGAGCGTCCGGATTCCGCGTCCGCTCAGCTTATGGAAGGAAACGTGATTGTTATTTGCGACAACTCGCCTGAGGCAATGATACTTCCTGCCTCGTTTTTCGATTTCATGCAGGAAACCAACGACTTTTACTTTCCTCCCCTCACGGGAAGCTATCTAAGAATTACTCGCTATGTCATATTTTTCATGACGCTCCTGTTTATGCCCCTTTGGTTGATTGCAGTGCACAATCCCGAAGCTGTACCGCCATGGTTGGAATTCGTTTTACCACAAGAGCACGGAAGATTGCCCCTAATTATCCAGCTTCTTTTGGCGGAATTCATAATCGACGGCTTGCGACTCGCCTCAATGAACACCCCGGGTATGCTCTCCAATTCCCTCTCCGTCATAGGCGGACTGATTCTCGGTGATTTTTCCATACAAATCGGATGGCTCATTCCCGAGGTTGTGGTGTACGGCGCATTCGTGGCTATCGCAAATTTCTCTCAACGAAATTACGAGCTTGGATACGCCTTCAAGTTTTTGCGCCTCATTTTGCTCGTTTTAACTTGGTTTTTCAATTTCTACGGCTTTTTAGCAGGACTTCTCATCTGTTTTGCGCTTCTTGTCAGCAACAAAACCCTCAATGGCGAACGCTCATATCTCTATCCACTCATTCCATTTGATGCAAAAGCAATGAAAAGAATGATCTTCAGGGTGAAGAAATAGCCATTAAAAATATTTGGTAAGAATCAAGGGATTCGCTTCAAATTTTGATTTGTCGAGCACCTTGTTCGCACTAACCAATAGGTTGTTTTGTCCACTTTTTTAAAAGTGGCTCTCCACGAGTAGTGGCGCCCGCCGCGTAGGCGAATCGGCGTTTCTTTGTTAGCTTTCTTTGCGCCTATGTCGTCAAAGAAAGCGGCTAAAAAGTCTTGGTATGAAAAGATAGTTTGCCTCTATAACGCTTTTTTCTTTGGTGAAATGGCCTCAAAGAAAAAGCTTGGCAAAAAAGAAATGGCGAGATGTGGGCTACCGCCGCCCACACCCGCGCCACCTTTTGAAAAAGGTGGACGAAAACAATCGCGCAATGTGCTGTGCTAACATAGCGACAAATCCCAATTTACCACCTACCCACAAAACAAAAACAGCACCCATTTTCATGGGTGCTGTAATTTTATTTCCACATCATACTTTGACAAAACGGAACTGACAATGCAAGAGTAAGAGCAAGCACACAAAGTCCATATATTACCCTAATCCAAATTTTACTCAAATGCTTTTTTGAAAAAACAAAGGACAAAAGTGCCATTACAATCGAAGCAACAAACCAAAAAAGTCTTGTAAAATCATTTGCATTAAATCCGGGATTACATCCACAGCCAAGCCAATTAACAATAAATTGCGAATTTATAAAGCTATAAGGAATGTACCCAACTATAAATATAACAAGCGGCAAAGCAAGAAAAGCTATCTTTTTTAATAATTTCATATATTTTCTCCTCTTACCTCGGCGTATTCCACCCCGTTTGTGCCTTAATCTGCTTCACCTCATCTCTTGGATTGGCAAGATCTTCAAGAATTACGACCGTTTGGGGATCGTAGCTCTTATCGGGATTCACAACAACAAGGAAAACGTATTCGTAATTCGTTTCCGTCTTTTCGGTAAATTCCTCGAATCTCGTATAAACCACGTACATCTCGCGTCCGTAATCATCCCCGATTCCAAATCTAAAGTAGTGAACGAAGCTGATGTTTTTAGGATGAATGTATCTTCCCGAATTTTCGTGGTATTCCCTCACTATGTCTTCAAAATAGTTATTGTTCACCTTTATATTACCGTCGGGCTTTTTTCTTATAATATCCGTGCCCTCACATTTTGATTCGTCAAGCGGCTTATCCCAATCGTTTAGCTCCTTAAGCTCCTTAATTTCATCCGAATCGATATCAATCAAGGCATCTTCTTCCTCTAAAAAGGTAAACATATAGCAATCGTCGGGATAATAATATGCTTTTTCACCGTCGGTGCGTTGCATTATCAACACGTAATAGCCGACACCGTCATAGTCCATACAGTCCTCGGTGTAGCTGAACAAAATGCGTCCGTAATCATCGGTTTCTAAAATCTCAACAGTCGCGTCGTATAACGCCTCACCGTTGCTCGCAAATCCACTCAACGTGGGGATGCTTTCCCACGCCACAGAGCAAAGCTCGGGATAATCACCATCGTATCCCCTATAGACACAACCCGTGACAAGCAAGGAGGATACGATCATTGCGAAAATAAGTAAAAGTGCTTTAATTCTTATAAACAAATTCTTCATAACGCACCTCCTACTCTAACGGCTGATTCCAACCGTTTGCTATCTTCAAATCGCGTATTTGCTCTTGATAATTTGCTTTATCCTCAAGCTCGACCATAAAGGTCTCGCCGTCAAACGTACCGTCGGGATTTATTACTGCGATCATTTCAAGATCGTATTTCACGTACCAAATATGTGAATCGTCGTCGGGATAGATATAATAATATCCCTCAACGTAGTAGAGTCTTCGTCCGTAAGCATCGGTAGCCATATAGCTTGCGTGACTGAAATAGAAATCTTCATTTTCATCGAACTCGTGCCCGTTTTTGTGAGCAAGAGCAATGATTTGCTCCTCCCATTCCAACTGCGCAAGATTAACTCTATCCTTGCGATGCTCCCAACGAGCTGCAATTTTAGGAAGGGTTATTTCCGCACTGTCGAGCTTGCTTTCGTCAATGGGCAAGCCCCAATCGTTCTCCGCTTTAAATTCCTCGATCTTGAACACCGTGAAAAGCGAATACATAAGCTGTGTAAGACCGAGCTCAGTATAGGCGTGGTTATCGATATCGTAATGATCGTCGGGAATCCTTGCGGAAATCGTGGACTTTTCGGGATAAAAGAATACCCTATTTCCCTCCTCCTTTTGCACTATGCCAACCGATAAAAGCTCGTCGCTCCTCTCAAAATAAATAAAGAGCGCTCGACCGTATTCATCGCTCTCCCACAAAAGTATTTGCGGATCAAGGAGAAGCGGCCCGTTTGTTCTTGCTCCAAGTATATCTGGCACTTGACTGTAAATCAGGGTATATGCACCTGCATAATCGCCACGGTATCCACGGTAAGCGCATCCTTGCATCACCGTCAGTAAAATGACCATTAAGCAGACAAATGCAATAATTTTTAAATATCTTTTCATAACGCTCTCCTTTTTAAAAAATGTCCTATATAAGATAAGTCAACAATTTTTACAAAAAGTGTAACAATTTTGAAAAATTATAAAAAATATTAGAAATATTTTTCTTGAAATTTTGATTTGATGAAGCTTAATCGAGAGCAAAAGTCTTGATCGCCTTGATGGCTGTGCCGTTTTCGTATTCACGGACTTCGCCGAGGGCGAAAAATTCGCCACTATGGGTACAAATTCGCACGCGTGTGCCAATTTCAAAATTGGTTTTTATCTTATTTTGGTATATCTCACATCCGCTTCGGCATAGCTTTTCGTAAAAAGACGGCAAGAGCACCTTGGGGCACTCCTCAAAAAGCGACTCCGTAGGCGCTAAAAGATCATAGCGGTCGGTCAATTCAAGTGCTTCAAGCTCCGCTATAGTATGTGAATCCTCAATAGCGAATCCGCCCGCCACCACACGGTGCAACGCGCTCATCACTCCTCCGCAACCGAGGCGCGCGCCAATATCGGCGCAAAGCGTTCTTATATACGTTCCCGACGAGCATTCAACGAGTAATTCATATTCGTTTTCCTTATCGGTGGGTGTACATTCAAGCTGAAAAATCTCTATATCTCGAGCTTGTCTTTCAATCTCTATTCCCTCTCGCGCGAGGTCGTAGAGCTTCTTTCCGTCAACCTTCAATGCGCTATACATCGGAGGGATTTGCTTAATCTTCCCCAAAAACTCAGTGCATGCGCTCTTGACCTGCTCGCAACCGGGAATATTTGCGCTTTGAGTTAACACCTTTCCCGTAATATCCTCGGTATCGGTCGTAAGTCCGAGTGTAAGACGAGCACGGTAGGTCTTTCTATCCGCAACAAGATATTCCGCCGCCTTTGCGGCTCTTCCAAGCAAAATTACAAGAACACCCGTTGCAAGAGGATCGAGTGTACCCGTATGTCCCACCTTGCGAGTGCCGTACAGCTTTCTAATTTTGCCAACCACGTCGTGCGAGGTTATTCCCTCGGGCTTATTTACGATAAGCACGCCGCAGGGTTCAAATTTGTTTTCACTCATCGTTTCATCCTCAAAATCTAACGTGCGCCGAATAGATGGGCTGACCCTTGTCGGAGAAGTTTTTCTCATATTCGGTCATTACGTTGCCCTCGTTCTTCTCGGAATTGTGTAAGTCGCGCGTTACAAACTCAAATTCAAGTCCAAACGCCTCAAACTCCTCAAGCGAGAAATCGAAAAGTCCCTCATTGTCGGTCTTAAGGCGAAGGAGTCCGCCCTCCTTAAGCAAGGTCTTATATATCTCAAGGAAGGTGTGGTAGGTAAGACGGCGCTTTGCATGTCCTGCCTTAGGCCACGGGTCGCTGAAATTAAGATAGATGCAATCCACACTGTGTGCGGGGAAATATTCCACGAGATTCTTTGCATCTCCAATAATAAATCTAAGGTTATCGGGGCGTTCATCCTTTGCTCGCTCCGCCTTTTCAAGCGCAAGGCAAGCAACGTCGGCAATCTTCTCCATCGCAATGAAATTAATATCGTGATGCTGAGCGCTCATTCCAACCGCAAAATTGCCCTTTCCGCATCCAATTTCGAGATGGATGGGTCTATTCTCGGTGAAGGCGGACTGAAGATCGTTCTTTATTTCCTCATTGGGAGTAATAAGCAAATGTGAGCACGCCTCGATTCGTTCAGCACCGTGCTTTTTCTTTCTCATTCTCATATTATGTAAATTCCTTTCTAAAAATAAGGTGAAATTATTGACATTATTAGGTGAATGTTGTAAAATATTATCATAAAAGGTACGGAGGTACACAATTATGTTAAGTAACAGACAAATTCGTTCACAAGCCCGTTCCGCTCTCGGCGGATTGTTTGCAAGACCTTGGCTTATGGGTGTTGCGGTAGCATTTATCATCGGACTTATCTTGGCGTTGGCAAACAGCATTAGCGCAGGATTTGCCACACTCTTCCTGACAGGTCCTCTTTACGTCGGTCTTCACCGTGCGTTTTTGAAAATTGCAAGAGAAGACACGGTTGAAATTGAAGATGCATTTGCCGGTTGCTACGATTTCGGCTCCAACCTCGCGCTTGGAATTATGCATCAGATAATAATATTCCTTTGGTCACTTCTCTTTATCATCCCCGGTATCGTAAAGAAATATAGCTTTGCAATGGCTTATTTCGTAAAGTCGGATAACCCCAGTTTCTCTTGGAGAGAGTGCCTTGACGAGAGCGAAAGACTTATGAAGGGACACCGCTTTAAATACTTCTTGCTCCAGCTCGGATTTATCGGTTGGGATATCGTTGCCTTCTTCGTTCCCCTTGGACTTGGATACGTTTGGCTCAACGCATACAAATCAGCCGCAAGCGCTGTTTTCTATGATGAGCTCCAGCGTTAATTAGAAGGATTAATATTGTTTATTTACAAAGTCTGTCATTTTTTGGCAGACTTTTTTCTTATTTTTATAAAATTAGCAAATAC
>JAZRCO010000006.1:0-2492 GCA_045659855.1 Eubacteriales bacterium
GCAATACTATCAAATACTAATCATCTTTCACAATACTACATTTTTGTATATTTTACACCTATTTACATTTATTGTCAATAGTTTTTTGGAGTTTTTTCCATAAAAAGTAAATTTTTAGATCAATTCTTCACGCAAAAACGCCAATATTTTCTTTTCCTCCCTCGAAACCTTTACCTGAGAAAGCCCAAGCGCATCGGCGACCTGCTGCTGCGTCATATTGCGGAAATATCGCAATGAAATAATCCTTTGCCAATCCTTTGGCATCTTGCTTATAGCTTGACCAAGCGCTATCTTATCGTTAAGCTTTTCTATTTCTCGGTCGGGAGAAGCGAGCTGACTCTCGAGCGTTAGCTTTTCGTCGTCACCATATGCGTCCGAGAGCGACGCTATGGGATTTACCGTTTCAAGAGCTATTGCCGCCTCAGTGGCACTGATCTCACAAAGCTCGGCAAGCTCCACAATACTCGGCTCCCTGCCCTCGTCGGTGATTATTTTATTTCGTGCTCTACCAAGCTCCATGGAGAGCTTTTTATATACTCGACTTATTTTTATAGGGCCCTCGTCCCTCAAATGGCGCTTGATTTCACCCATGATCAGCGGAACGGCATAGGTGGAGAAGGCGACCTCGCGCTCAAAGGAAAACGAGCGCACCGCCTTTATCATACCAATCGTGCCGATTTGCACGAGATCGTCGAACTCGGTGCCCCTATCTCGAAAGCGTAGCGCAATGCTCCGTACAAGACCGATATTTTCTTCTATAATCGACTCAAGCGCAAGCGTTGCCTCGGCCTCGTCCTCACCCTGTGCCCTGTAGATCAATTCGAGATTGCGGCTAAAGCGCTCGGTTTTTACACTGTTCATAGCATTATCCTTAATACCTTTATTCAGCGGCCCTTAATTTCCTTATATAATACGATAGTGGTTCCCTTTTCCACACGGGAGGTGACCCTTATGGCGTCGGTAAAGCTCTCCATTACGGTAAAGCCCATACCGCTCCTTTCACCTGCGCGGTCGGTCGTGTAAAGCGGCATTCGAGCGCATTTTACGTCGGGAATGCCGCACCCCTTATCCTTTATCTTTATTCTTACTATCGAATTTTCAAGAATGTCCACCGTTATGTATATATCGCCGATCGTTTCGCGGTAAGCGTGAACGATGCAGTTGGTGACCGCCTCGGAAAGTGCGCATTTAATGTCGCCGATCTCCGAGGCATTTGGATTGATTTGAGCGCAAAATGCCGCAACCACTCCGCGCGCTATTCCCTCGTTGACTGAATACGACGGAAGCGTTAGCTTCATTGAATTGATTACCCTTCCCTTCATATCACTTCTCTTCATTTGTCACTTCCTCCTTGCTTGCTTTTTCAATTCCTATCATTCTCTCCATTCCCGCCAAGGTCAGTATCCGCATAACGGCGGCGGTAGGCGAGCGTAGAATGAGCGCACCGCCAAAATCCTTTATCAAGGTATAGCGCCCCATTATGAGTCCAAGGCCCGACGAGTCCATAAAGCTTATATCGGATAGATCCAAGATCACCCTTCTCGGCCTTTGCTCAAATATTATTCCGTCGATGTCGGCACGCACTCGCACGGCGCTGTGATGGTCGATTTCGCCGCCCAGCTTTATCTCGAGGACGTCCCCCTCTATTTTGTATGAAAAACTTTTTTCTTCCTTTACCATAGCTTTCCCTCCGTTTTTTAATATTTTAGCATCCTACGGGTGCAAAAACTGTCGCATTAGGTAGTGAAATTCATAAAATATTACGATGCAAACAAAAAAAGCACTCGCAAAAGCGAGTGCTTAAATTTATCCCTATTGATTATCTAAAATTTCCTTTGCGCGCTTTAAAATCGGCAATTCACGGTTGCATATCAGTCTTCCAAGGGCGGATTCCCTGCACCTTTCGTATTCCGCAACCGCCTCATCATACGTGAGCTTTAGCGTTGAAAGGTGAAAGCTGTTTATCTCATCCTCGGTCATATGCGTTTGCCCGAAGGAGAGCACCCTGCAAAGAAAATAGTTGTTTATATTGTGGCGGTGAATGAGGTTGTAATAATCGCTCACCACACCAATCTTGCAAAGCACCTCAACGGTCGCTCCAAGCTCCTCCGAGAGCTCGCGCGCTATCGCCCCTTGCAAATCCTCGCCACGCTCGACTCCGCCACCTGCGGTTTCAATGCATTCCGCTTTGCCGAAATCATCGTCACGGTCGATATGAACGAAATAAAAATAGCCGTCGCCATCCACAACAATGGCACGAACGATTTCTCTATCGTGGCCGGTGTAGGTATACTCCCACTCATTGTCGCAAAGCTCAAGCATAATTTCATTATTCATTTCCAAATCACCACCTTGACTAATTTTGCTCATTATATCATAAATTTCAGCAAATGTAAACAGGAGCGCCCACATTTGTGCACGCTCCGTCATTGAATATCATTCTTGTTCTCTTGTCAAAATCTTTTTGCACCAAGTGCGCTTATTGCAATTTG
>JAZRCO010000007.1:0-4298 GCA_045659855.1 Eubacteriales bacterium
CGAAAGCACTACGGGGCCCGTAATGCCGAAATGCGTGAACATCATCTCGCCAAAATCATCATAAACGATCTTTCCGCTAAGATTATCTCTAACCTTAAAGCCGATGTTCTTGAGAGAGAGTCCTTGAAGATGTGCACAAAGCTTTCCCTGTGCCACAAGCGGCACAAGCGAGGGCTTGACGTCAACTATTTTGTGACCCGCCTTGCGTGCAAATCTATATCCGTCACCCGTTGAGCCCGTTCTCGGATAGGATGCACCTCCCGTGCAAAGTATAACGCTTTTTGAAGCATACTGCTCCCCGTCGGCTATAACTCCGCAAGCGGATCCGTCCTCGATGACGATGCTCTCCACTCTCTTATTTAAAATGCGAACGCCTGCCTCCACACAGGCATTCTCAAGCGCTGAAACTATGTCCTGCGCCTTATCTGAAACGGGAAAAACACGCTTTCCTCTTTCGGTCTTGAGAGGAACACCGCATTCCTCGAAAAACTCCTTGGTATCGGCGGTAGAAAAGCGGGAGATTGCAGCAAAAAGGAATTTGGAATTGGTTGCAACGTTGGATAAAAACTCGTTCTTATCACAGTCATTGGTAACGTTACATCGTCCCTTTCCCGTGATCCTCAGCTTTTTGCCAAGTCTATCGTTTTTCTCAAAAAGTATAACCTCCGCTCCGCATCTTGCCGCGTTAACGGCAGCCATCATACCCGCTGCACCGCCACCGACAACTATTACCGAAGCGCTATCAATAAATTCCTTCATTCGCTTATCCCCATAATCCGCCATTTTACTATCTTGTATATTTATTATATATTTTGATTCCTAAATTGTCAATAGATTTTAGCACCAAAAAATCTTATCAAATAATTAACTTTTTTTGAGGTTCCTATAGAAAAAAGAGGAAATGTATGATATAATCAATCTATCAAACGTTTGTGAGGTAATTATGCTCCTGTCAATGCTTATGGATAAAATTGAATATACCAAAGCGATAAACGACTGCGAGATAGATCATATAACCAACGACTCACGCGAGGCGCGTTTCGGATCTATCTTTGTGTGCGTAAAGGGATTTAACACCGACGGTCATCTCTATGCCCCAAGGGCATATGAAAACGGCTGTAGAGTGTTCGTGTGCGAGCACCGTCCGGAGCTCCTTCCCGATGATGCTACCGTCATCACACTTGAAAGCTCAAAAAGGGCGCTTGCCGTTCTCTCAAGGGAGCTTTATGGCGATCCCTCACGCGAGCTTACCGTGATCGGAATCACGGGCACAAAGGGTAAGACAACGACCGCTCTTATGATAAAGCACTTGCTTGATATGTCGGGCATACCGACGGGATATATCGGATCCAACGGCATTCAGTACGGCTCTCACAAGATCGACTCAGCAAACACCACGCCCGAAAGCCACAAGCTTCAGTATCATATGAGATCAATGATCGATTCGGGTATAAAGGCGGTGGTTATGGAGATTTCCTCACAGGCACTCAAATACGGTCGTGTGCTTGGAATTTCCTTTGACATCACGCTTTTCACCAATTTTTCCCCCGACCACATCGGTCCGGGTGAGCATAGCGATCTCGAGGACTATTTCCTCGCAAAGAAAAAGCTATTTGACGAATTTGACGCACACACGGTAATTGCAAATGCCGACGACGCTAAAAGTGCCGCCATTCTCAAGGATTGCAGGGCGAATATAAAATACTACTCCGCAAGCAAGCGGGCGGACTATTATGCGCAAAATCTCACTCCTTACAGAAGCAATCTCGCTATCGGCACACTCTTTGATTTGTGCTATGAAGAGTTCTCTCTTCCCTGCGACGTTGCCCTTCCGGGTGAATTCAACGTTTACAATGCACTCGCAACGGTTGCAGTCGCGCACACCCTCGGCATTTCGCCGTCAGTTAGTACGCAAGCGCTTAGACGCATTCAAATCGAGGGTAGATTCGAGATCCTCTCCCATCCTTCGGGAGCGCTCTTCGTTATCGACTATGCACACAATGAGCTGAGCTTAAGATCGGCACTACTCGCGTTAAGAGAATACGAGCCCGCCCGTCTGATTTGCCTTTTCGGCTCCGTTGGATGCCGCACACAGGTGAGACGCGCCCAGCTCGGCAAGGCGTCGTCCAAATATGCTGATTTCTCAATTTTGACATCGGACAATCCCGACACCGAGCCGCCCGAGCAAATCATCGGCGACATTGCCTCTCAGTTTGCCGACAGCGATTCCTATATCTCCCTTCCCGATAGAGCCGATGCGATAAGATATGCATGCTCCATTGCGAAATCGGGCGATATCTTCCTGCTTGCGGGCAAAGGACACGAAAGATACCAGCTGATAAACGGCAAAAAGGTTTATTTTTGCGAACGCGAGATAATTGAGGATTCGATCAACGAATTGAACCTTATCAAATAGTAAAAAGCAAAATAAAAAAGCGAGTATGAAACCATACTCGCTTTTATTTTTCAGTTAAATGATATCCGAGCCGTCCTCGGGAATTACCTCTTTTACTGCGGCAATAGCGCATTCGATCATGCTATCGTCGGGCTCAAGAACGGTTATTCTTTGCATCCAAAGACCGGGGGCTGAGAGAATCTTGGTCACCGCATTCTCGTGCTTGCCTGCCAATTTGATGAACTCATAGCCAATTCCCATCGTTACGGGAAGAAGAAGCACCTTGATGAGCGTTCTAACGATGGCGGGAAGTCCCACGGGAATGAGCAAACCGATAAATATGCCCACGATAACCATCACGATGAGAAAGCTCGTTCCGCATCTCGGATGGAAGCGTCCCATTTTTCTAATATTCTCAACTGTCAACTCGAGCCCCGCCTCGTAGCAAAAGATGGTCTTGTGCTCCGCGCCGTGATATTGGAAGGTGCGCTTGATATCGTTCATTCTCGAAACGAGAGCCATATAAGACACCAAAATAATTATTTTGAATATACCCTCGAAAAGGGATTTAAGAAACGCATTGCCCGCAAGCCCCGGAATGAGCTTTGAGAGAAGATCGTAAAGAAAACTCGGCAAGAAAATGAAAAGTCCAACGGAAAGAACGATTCCAAGCACTGCAGAAGCAACGCCCACAAGAGCCATAAGTCCCTTGCTCTCCTCTTTCTCATCCTCATCCTCAAAGCCAGCGATCTCGGCGGATTTCATAAGTGATTTATATCCCATCTTCATGGAAATAACGAAATTAAAAACGCCTCTAATTACGGGGATCTTTCTAAGCTTATCTATAATATTTGGCTTTTTATCCTCGGGCTCGTTGTCCCATTTTTCAAGGACGATCTCTCCCTGAGGATTGCGAACAGCCATTGCGCTCTTCTTCGGGCCACGCATCATAATGCCCTCGATAAGTGCCTGACCTCCAATAGAGGTCTTTTTCGCAAAACAAACCTTACTATTTTCTGACATATATACTCCAATCTGCCCTTAGGCGATAAATTTCTAATAAAATATTATAAATCATAATTGTTAACTAATTGTGAATAAACAACAAAAAGGACTCGCAAGGAGTCCTTAATTTTGTTTGCTAATTATTTTGATACCTTTTCAAAGGCCTTGTAAAGTCTATCGCTCATCGCCTTGACCTTATCCTTGTCAACCTTCAGCACCTGACGGTCGTAGGTGAGAAGACCGTTCGTTTCATCCTCAACGTCACTGACCTGAGTATAAACGAGGGCGCAAAGTCCTTCCCTCTCGATGTGGGGGATGACCTGATCGTCGTAGAGCGAAATAAAGGCATCCTCAAACTCGGCAACATTATTAAAGTTCTTATAGCTATATGTGTTATCGAGGTTGAAGGAATGCTCCATCTCCTTCCAGCAGTAGCCACCAAACTCAGAGAGAACAAGGGGACGTCCCTTGCGTGCCTTGAGCTTGAGCTTTCTCATATATATATGCTCACTGTGAACGTCACTGTTCTTCTCCCAGAACCAGCCCGACGTTGCATCGTAAACTCGAGTGGGATCGTATGCCTTGAGCTCGCTATAGCTTCTATCCGCCTCATACTGTCCCCAACCCTCGTTGAAGATAGTATAGTAAATAACCGAGGGATGATTGTAGAGAAGGTCGATACTTTCTCTCGCTTCTCTTTCAAAGGTCGCAGCGCGCGCCTCGGTTGCCTTGTGAGTTATACCGCTCTTAATTCCAACGTTGGGCAAAATGGTATCAACAAAATAGTGATATTTGCCGCTATTGACCATATCCTGGAACACGAGCATTCCGAATTTGTCGCAGTAGTAGTAGAAGAGCTGCGGCTCGATTTTGATGTGCTTGCGAAGCATATTAAAGC
>JAZRCO010000008.1:0-5030 GCA_045659855.1 Eubacteriales bacterium
GTCCACCTTTTTCAAAAGGTGGCGCGGGTGTGGGCGGCGGTAGCCCACATCTCGCCGTTTCTTTTTTGCCAAGCTTTTTTCTTTGCGGCTATTTCGCCAAAGAAAAAAGCGTTATAGGGGCAAACTAACTATTCATACCAACACTCTTTAGCCGCTTTTCTTTGCCATAAGAGGCACAAAGAAAAGCTAACAAAAGAAATGCCGAATGCGCTCACGCCGCGCGGGCGCCACTACTCGTGGAGAGCCACTTTTAAAAAAGTGGACAAAACAACCTATTGGTTAGTGCGAACAACGTGCGCGACAAATCAAAATTTGAAACACACTAATTTCTCTAAGGAGAACATATGAAAAACAAAAAGGTTTTGATCATATACACAGGCGGAACGATTGGAATGAAGCGCACGGAGAGTGGCTACAAGCCCGCTCCCGATTTCCTTGACAGCGAGCTGAAATCCATTCCCGACCTTATGCGCGAGGATTTTCCCTCGTGGGAGCTTTACGAGATGCATCCGCTTCTCGATTCCTCCAATATGACGCTCAAGGAGTGGAATGAAATTGCCCGTGTAATCTATGAAAATTACGATAATTACCGTGGTTTTGTCGTTCTTCACGGAACGGACACGATGGCATATACAGCGTCGGCTCTCTCATTTATATTGAGAGGACTTGACAAGCCCGTAATACTGACGGGCTCGCAGATACCCTTATCCGAGGTGCGAAGCGACGGACGAGATAATCTCATAACCTCCATCCTCATTGCGAGTGAGGGAGTAGCAAACGAGGTTTGCCTCTACTTTTCGGGCAAGCTCCTTCGCGGAAACCGTGCCATAAAAATGAGCGCGGACGGACTCGTTGCATTCAAATCCCCCAATTATCCGCTTCTCGCCGAGGTGGGAATTGAGGTCAAGTATAATAGAAGCGCATTGCTTAAGCACAAAGAGGGGACTGAACTTGAATTTTTGCCCTTCCACAACGTTCCGATCGGTGTGCTCAAGGTTTTTCCCGGCATTCAGTTCGGGCTTTTTGAGGACATTATGACCGAAAAGCTCCAAGGCATCGTGCTTGAAACCTTTGGTTCGGGTAATATTCCCAACGGTGGAGGAGATCTTCTTCCGATAATCAAAAAGGCGTTTGCTTCGGGCTCGGTAATTACCGTTTGCTCGCAATGTCCCATCGGCACGGTAACGCTCGGTGCATACGAAACGAGCTCCTCGCTCAAGACGGCGGGGGCGGTCAGCGGCAAGGACATGACGACCGAGGCGGCAGTTGCAAAGCTTTATCACCTTTTCAGTCTTGGACTTTCAAAGGGCGAGATAAAGCGTCTTATGGAGAAAAATATCGCAGGAGAGTTAAGCTGATGCGAATAGATAAATTTTTAAGCAATATGGGAATTGCTAGCCGTACCGAGAGCTCAAAGGCGGCGCGCGGCGGACTCATCCTTGTCAACGGCTTGCCCGTGAAGAAGGCGGATGTTCATATTGATCCCGAAAAGGACGAGATCACGTATTGCGGACGTAAAATCGAATATAGAAAATACACCTATATCCTTATGAACAAGCCCGACGGCGTAGTCAGTGCCACCGAGGATGGAAGGGATGAAACGGTCATTGACCTTCTTCCCGAGGAGCTGCAAAAGCTGAATCTTTTTCCTTGCGGACGCCTTGACAAGCACACCTTGGGACTTGTGATGCTCACCGATGACGGAGATTTGGCACACCGCTTGCTCTCACCCAAGCATCACGTTAAGAAAAAGTATCGCTTTGAGTGTAAATTCCCCTTGACTGACGAGGAAATATCCTATCTTGAAAAGGGTGCAACGCTTGAAGACGGATATATAACAAAGCCATCTCAAATTGAGCTTGATGCTGATGGAAAATCGGGATATATCACACTCGTTGAGGGCAAATATCACCAAATCAAGCGCATGCTTGAATCGGTAAACAATAAGATCACATATCTTGAAAGAGTTACCTTTGGTCCTCTTTGCCTTGATGAAAATCTCGGCAGAGGAGAGTGGAGATTTCTCTCTAAAGAGGAGATAGAAAGGTTAGGACAACACAGATGAACATTTTTGAAACACTTGCAAAGGAACTGAACATAACACTCACGCAGGTCGAAAAGACCGTCGAGCTCATCGACGAGGGAAATACCATCCCCTTTATCGCGCGTTACAGAAAAGAGGTAACTGGCTCACTTGACGATGAGATACTCCGTAAATTTGAAGAAAGACTCAACTATCTTCGCAATATCGAAAAGAGAAGAGAAGAGGTAATAGAGCTCATTCGTGCACAGGATAAGCTCACCCCCGAAATCGAGGAGGCAATTAAGAATGCGGTAACTATTACTGAAATCGACGATATTTACCGTCCCTTCCGTCCTCATAGAAAAACGCGCGCATCGGTTGCTAAGGAAAAGGGACTTGAGCCCCTTGCCTTGCTCATTTTGGAGCAAAGACCCTCCTACGATCCGTCTCTTGATGCGATCGCCGACGGATTTGTCGATGCCGAAAAGGGCGTTGAAAATAGAGATCAGGCATATGCGGGCGCATGCGATATCATCGCTGAAAGCATCTCCGACAATGCGGAATATAGAAAGGAAATTCGCCGTCTTACACATCAGTTCGGTCTTGTGACAAGTAAGGCGACGAACGATGAGGCAGAATCCGTTTACGAGCAGTACTACGATTACAGCGAGGCGGTAAAAAAGATTCCCGGACATAGAGTTCTTGCCATCCATCGAGGCGAAAAGGAAGAGTTCTTAAAGGTTTCTATCACCGTTGAAAAGGGACTCATCCTCAATTATCTCTATAATGAGATAATTCTTGCAGGTGAGAGCGAGGCAAAGCAGTACGTTGAGAGTGCTCTTGTCGATGGCTATGACCGCCTTATTGCGCCGAGCGTTGAGAGGGAGATCTATAATGATCTCTTTGACAGTGCGTGCGAGGGTGCGATCACTCTTTTCTCCGATAACTTAAAGCATCTTTTGATGCAGTCACCCATCAAGGGCAAGGTCGTGCTCGGCTTTGACCCCGGTTACGTCAACGGATGTAAGCTCGCGGTTGTTGACCCCGTCGGTAAGGTTGTGGACACGGGCGTTATCTATCCCACAAAGCCCCGTCAGAGAACTGAAGAGGCAAAGAGGATCGTTAAGGGCATGATCCGCGCGCACAAGGTTGATGTTATCGCGATCGGTAACGGTACAGCTTCTAAAGAAAGTGAGATTTTCATTGCCGACCTTCTCAAAGAGGTTGAGTATGATACAAAATATATCGTAATCAGTGAGGCGGGTGCATCCATTTACTCCGCTTCCAAGCTTGCGGCGGACGAATTCCCCGATTTCGACGTTATGCAAAGAAGTGCGGTTTCCATTGCAAGAAGATTGCAGGATCCCCTTGCCGAGCTCGTCAAGATCGATCCCAAGTCAATCGGCGTAGGTCAGTATCAGCACGATATGAAGCCCGCCCGTCTTGATGAGGCACTTACGGGCGTGGTTGAGGACTGTGTAAACAGCGTTGGCGTTGACGTTAATACGGCGTCCCATTCGCTCCTTTCCTACATTGCGGGAATCAACTCCACAAGCGCAAAGAATATCGTTAAATATAGAGAAGAGAACGGCGCGTTCAAAACGAGAGCCGAGATACTCAAGGTTCCTCGCATCGGTGCCAAGGCATACGAGCAGTGCGCGGGATTTTTGCGCGTGCCCGATTCTAAGTTTATTCTTGATAATACGGGCGTTCATCCCGAATCCTACGAGGCGGCGCTCAAGCTCCTTAACAAGTTTGAATATACACAAGAGGACGTTAAGGCGAATAAGCTCTCAATGCTCCGTGTAAAGGCGCAGCAATACGGATTCAAAAAGCTTGCCGATGAGTTTGAAATTGGTGAGCCCACGCTCATGGATATCATTAATGAGCTTGAAAAGCCCGGACGTGACATTCGTGATAGCTTTCCTGCACCCGTTCTTCGTGACGACATTCTCGGCATGGAGGACTTGAAACCCGAAATGGTGCTCACGGGAACAGTTAGAAACGTTATCGACTTTGGCGTTTTCGTAGATATCGGCGTTCATCAGGACGGTCTTGTCCACATCTCCGAGCTTTCCGATAAGTATGTAAAGCATCCCTCACAGGTGGTATCACTTGGTGACGTTGTTAAGGTAAAGGTCCTTTCCGTTGACCTCAAAAAGAAGAGAATCTCTCTTTCCATGAAGGGACTTAACTGATAAAAAACACGGGGGTAAAATTGTGCAAATTATACAAATTTTACCCCCTTTAATTTATGACAATTTTGCAAAAACTAAATGTTGACAAAATCCTTAAATTGTGTTATTATATATTGGTAGCAAACCGAATATGCCCCATTAGCTCAGAAGGTAGAGCACATGACTTTTAATCATGGTGTCCGGAGTTCGACTCTCCGATGGAGCACCAAACCCGTTGCAGATGCAACGGGTTTTTCTTTTCTAAAATATACTGCAAAAAAATATGAATATAATTCATTAAAATATTGCAAAAAATTCTTGTAATCTTGACTTTTCTGTGATATAATTTAAATGGAATAATATTACTTTTACTAATAAAGGAGAAAATAGTAATGAGAAAGACGAAAATCGTATGTACAATTGGCCCTGCATCCGACAGTGAGGAGAGATTGCGCGAATTGATGCTGGCGGGTATGAACGTAGCGCGTCTCAACTTTTCACACGGTACTCACGAGGAGCACAAGGTTAGAATTGATAGAATCAAAAAGGTGAGAGAGGAGCTTAAGCTTCCCGTTGCCATTCTTCTTGACACAAAAGGACCTGAATATAGAATCAGAACATTTGAAAACAATAAAATATTCCTTAACGATGGAGATACATTTACATTCACAACCGATGAGGTTGTTGGTAATCAAGAAAGAGTTTCCGTAAGCTACAAAAATCTTCACAACGACCTTGAGGTTGGCAGCAAGATTTACGTTAACAACGGTCTTGTTCATTTTGTGGTTAAGGAAATTAAGGGACACGATATTATTTGCGAAGTAACCGCA
>JAZRCO010000009.1:0-1916 GCA_045659855.1 Eubacteriales bacterium
TGCCTCTATAACGCTTTTTTCTTTGGTGAAATAGCCGCAAAGAAAAAAGCTTGGCAAAAAAGAAACGGCGAGCCAAGGGCTACGCGCCCTTGAACCGCGCTGCTACGCGCAGGGCGTTCGCTTTTACAAAAGCGACGCAAAACGCCCTACTGGTGCTGTGCAAACACACCTATAAATCCCAATTTATGTTTATCAACTATTGACTTTTCTTCAAATTTATATTATAATACAGTCCGTAACCGCGCCGAACGGTCGCGCGATATGGTGCCGAAAGGTGTTATCGCGAGGAAAGTCCGGGCTTCACAGGGCAGAGTAGCTGATAACGTCAGCCGCAGGCGACTGCCGGGAAAGTGCAACAGAAATAAACCGCCCGCATAACAAACTGCTTGCAGCTTGTTACTAATCAAATTGCGCAAGCAATTTTATTAGGGGTAAGGATGGAAAGGCGAGGTAAGAGCTCACCCGTTTCTATGGTAACATAGATCCGCTGTAAACCCTACTCGAAGCAACACCGAACGTAGATGTCTGCCCGACGCATATCTACAGGGTGGCACGGGGACTCGTCCCCGAAGCTTGTCGGTGACGGCAAGCGAAGATAGATGACCGTTTAAGACAGAACCCGGCTTATAGACGCGATTACGATTTCCGCATAGACGGAAGAAATAAAAATGCTCCCCGCAACAGCGAGGAGCGTTTTTTTATTTTCCTTTATTTTTCTTTTATCGCGTATAAATTGAGGTCCCAAGCGGGAATATAGGGGAATCTTCGAAGATAGAGGGAATAGTCGGGATTTAGCTCCTTAACTAATTCGGGGAGGACAAACAAGTCCTCGCTCCTATGGTAGAGCGACACAAGGAGCTTTGGCGAATACATTCTTATCGTTTGCGACGAGCCGATGAGCGCCTCCTTTTCCGAGCCCTCAACGTCGTATTTTACGTAGTGAACCCCATCGCCTTCAAGCACGGAATCGACCGAAACGACGGGAACCTCCTTGATTTTGGAAACGATATTGCCCTTTGAAACGATACCTGCGTTTCGGTTTCCGCTCGCGTCGAAGAGGAGGGTAGTGTTCTCACACCACGCGCCCGCATTAATGCATTTTATCTTGCAATCGTTCACGTTTTGTGCATATTCATTCAGCTTTCTAAAGTTTCTCGCATCGGGCTCAAGCGCAATAGCGCTCTCAAGCTCGGGATTGTAGTGGAGCATCTCCCTGATCGTGTCGCCGTTGTAAGCGCCGAGGTCGAGATAGCTCCCAATGTTTTTGCAATCAAGAAGCTCGCCATAGACGGCATCCTTGTCGCTCTCACTCTCCCATAAGTAATCGAGCTTGCCCGTGAGTTTGTAGCGGATAACGTTTTCGTATATTCTTTTTGATTCCTCGTCGGCTAAAATATCGTAGATGGCATCGAATCGAGCACGGTTTTCCTCGAAAAACTCAATAGTAAAGAGAGTTTCGCCGAAAACGGGCACATCGGGAGCATACATCTCGCACTCGCTCGCCACTCTTTGAAAGAGCGCCATCACGTCGGGAAGGGAGGAGGCAAACGAGAGGAGAACGATGGGAAATTGCCCGTCGTATTTCGCCTTCATATCGGAATATGAGATCACGGTCTTGCCGTGGAAGGAGTGACCTCTAACGAAGCCGTCGCTTGCAAAGAAGTCGGAGATCTCCACGCCGTACTTTTCGCAAACGGCGAGAATCTTGTCCGCACCGTTGCCCATTCCGTACATCACGATGGGGCGCTTTGTATCGGCAAGATAGTGCCATAAATCTGTTTTTATATCAATTTTCATTTTGCACCTCAAAATTGGTAATGTAAAAATTATATCACAAACAAGCACAAATATCAAGATTTATGTTGTCAAATTTTGATTTATCGCGCACGTTGTTTGCACAAACTCGGCGATTGTTT
>JAZRCO010000010.1:0-8117 GCA_045659855.1 Eubacteriales bacterium
ATGTGCCGCCGTCACCTCGTCACATTTTTGTACCGCCGAGCAGCAGTATAGAACTCCGCTTGAATACGGAGGTCAAAGGGCTCCGACCGCTCAGTGGACCGTTACGGGCTCGGGTGCCTTTATTATAGGCGGACCCGATGCGAGCAACGTGCGAATCAGATGTGTTCTTCCCGGAATAGTAATCGACAAGGGTGTTAACGATGCCGCCAACATGGGGGCGGCAATGGCTCCCGCCGCACTCGACACCCTCACAAGATTTTTCAAGGAAAGCAGGACTCTTCCCAGTGATTTTGACGCCATTTACACGGGAGATCTCGGTGCCGAGGGCAGTCAAATTCTTAGGGAGCTTATGTATACCGAGGGATATGAATTAGGCGACAATTACCAAGATTGCGGAATGATCATTTTTGACCGCGAGGTTCAGGACGTTCACTCCGGCGGTTCGGGATGCGGATGCTCCGCCGTAGTGCTCGCCTCGCACATTTTGCCAAAGCTAAAATCGGGAGAAATAAAAAACGCCCTCGTTATCGGCACGGGGGCGATGATGAGTCCCTCGAGTCTAAAGCAAGGGCAGTCAATTCCTGCGATAGCACATCTCATAATGCTTGAAAGCGAGGAATAATATGGACATCAAAAAATATATTCTTTCATTTCTATTCGGCGGATTTCTATGTCTTATCGCGCAACTGCTGATTGACAAAACACGGCTCACTCCTGCACGAATCTTGGTTTCTTACGTAGTGGCGGGCGTGATTCTCGGAGCACTTGGAATATACGGGCCGATTGCCGAATTTGTTGGATCGGGTGCAACCACGCCTCTCACGGGATTTGGATACAACATCTCGCGAGGAGTCAAGGAAGCGGTGGACGAAAAAGGAATTCTCGGTGCACTCACGGGTGGTCTTCAAGCCGCCGCAGGCGGCACGACTGCCGCACTGTGCTTTGGATATATAGCGGCGCTATTTGCCAAGGGCAAGGGGCAAAAATAGTTAAACGGGACGGCTAAAATCAAGCCGTCCCATTCTTTATTTCAAATCTATCATCATCATTTTCTTTTCTCTCTTATAGCAGAAGAAAAACATTATAAGGAGTGTTGCTGCGGTGATAAACCACGAGATCGGGAAAACGACATATAATGCTCTTACGTCTTTGAACTGTGGGAATACCGTATATATCCAAGCAATTCTGAACACGCACGAGCCAAGGAAAGTGATGACAAGGGCGCGCATCGAATATCCAATCGAACGCAAGAAACCAGAGCCAACGTCCATAAGTCCGCAAAGGAAATAAGGTAGAGCGATAAGAGCAAATCTTTGCTTTGCATATACAAGAATCTCCGGGTCGGAGTTGAAAATTCCAACAAGGGGCTCGGCGAAAATATAAACGAATGCTCCAAGCACAAGACCGATAATACTTACCGATGCAGTGCCTGCAAAGAACACCTTTTTAACTCTATCAAATCGCTTTGCGCCAAAATTCTGCGAGCAAAAGGTTAGGCAGGTATGATAAAATGAGTTTTGGATATTATAGATATAACCGTCAACGTTCATTGCCGCAACATTGGCATTTACAATAACGGGGCCGAGTGAATTATATCCCGTCTGCAAGACCATATTGGAAATTGAGAAAAGCGAGCCCTGAATACCTGCGGGCAATCCAACCTTGACAAGCTGTTTTAGTACGTCAAAATCGACACCGAGCTTCTTGAAACTCAAGCGACACTCATCATTGAGCTTTGTCATATGGATAATAACAAGAGTTGCGGAGATGAATTGCGATGATATCGTGGCAATCGCAACACCCTCAACGCCCATTTTGAAAACAAGAACGAAAATGAGATTAAGAATTATATTGATAACTCCACCCGCCATTGAGAAAAGCAAAGGACGAACGGTATCTCCGCGAGAACGGAGAATGCCTGCAAAAAAGTTATACATAATATTGGCAACGGAGCCGAAAAAATATATTCTTACGTAAAGACTCGCACCTCTCAAAAACTCCTCGGGTGTATTCATAGCGTGAAGAATCGGTACGGCAATAATATTGCCAATAGCAGTTACTATAACTCCAAGAAAAATCGAAAGACAGAACGAGGTGTGAACTATCTTACTTGCTTTTTCCTTATTCCCTGCACCGAGACTTTGGGCAAGTATTACTGCAACGCCTGCGCCAAGTCCGATAAATACACCAAGTATCATATTTATAAGCGCACCCGTACATCCGACCGAGCCAAGTGCGTTTTTATCCTCGCAGAAATTACCCACGACAAACATATCCGCCGAGTTATAAAACAGCTGTAGAATATTAGTAATCATTATGGGTAATGCATATTTTAGCATATTGGGAAGCACGGGTCCCTCAATAATGCTTACATCCTTTTTTGAAAAAAGTGCCACGCTATCATCTCCTTCTAAAAGTTCTTTAAATTATAGCACAAAAGATTGCACTTTTCAAGGACTTAAGTAAATTTTTCCCATTATCAAGACAAAAAACAAGAGGCATATGCCTCTTGTCTTTTAGAAACTATATATATTTATGAAAATTTATATCAATCTCTGGGTTGTCTTCTCTTTGCAAAGCACGCGCTGCAGTAAACGGGTCTGTCCTCAGAGGGCTGGAACGTTACCTTTGCCTCGCCGCCGCACTCGGAGCAAACTACTGTGAAATATTCACGGGGCTCTCTCTGAGCGTTCTTCTTTGCATCGCGGCAAGCCTTGCATGCCTTGGGCTTGTTCAAAAAGCCCTTTTCCTTGTAGAATGCCTGCTCGCCTGCTGTGAATACGAATTCATTGCCGCAATCCTTGCAAACAAGTGTTTCATCCTGAAATTCAGTAGCTTCTACAACTTTTTCTTCGTTCTCGTACATTGGTTTTGTCCTCACTTTGATTGGATTTTTTATTGCCCTTGACGGATTTTAACCGACATCTCTCCTTCGAGCGCTTTTATTAAGCTAAACGGGTATATCAATCTGCTATCAGCAGAGTTTTTAACTTTCGTCTGATTCTGAAAATAGCATTATCGATTGACTTTTCGCTTGAGCTTAGCATTTGGGCAATCTCTTTTGAGGAATAACCGTTAACGTAATAGGACCAAACCTCGTTTTCGTAAGCGGATAGCGTTTTCTCAATTTGTTCTCCAAGCTCTCTTTCGCTTTCCTGACGTTCAAAAAACTTGGAAACCTCACCGTCGGGGTCGGTAATTGAGTTCATCTCCTCATCGCCGATAAGTGATTCGTTTGATTTTTTAGTGGATGCGCGCTTATAAGAAATCATGCTATTTGTAACGCAAATTTTTGCGTAAAGACCAAATTCAACGTTGTGCTGCTCCCTGTCAAAGTTGATTATCGCACGGTAAAATGCGATGAGCTCCTCTTGACCAAGGTCCTCAACGTCCTCTTTTGACATTTCCTCGGTGGTGTATGCACTGAGCATCTTCTTGAGCATAGGGTTATATTTCTCCACAAGTGCGGAAAAGGCATTAGAATCGCCCTTTATAACCATATCTATCAAATTGTTTACTTCATTATTACCTTTTTTTACCATTACACCGCCAAAAATATATCTTTCTATAATTAATTATACTATATTTTTCTAAAATGTCAACAAAAATTTGTCGATTTTTTTGAAATTTTTATATTTTTTTCACAAAATTCACAAACACGCGATTAATCGAGTAAGAAGTTAACGTTGCCAGCCAAAAGCGCCAACGTCGCCTTGTATATGCCCTCGGGTCTACCGTAAAAATTCTCCTTCATTTTTTCAGCACGTGTGAGAGTATCTACCGTTACCTTGGTGGAATATATAAGCTCTCCCCTCTCGAGCATCTTGCACTCGATGTCGTATTTTCCGTCGTCACGCTTGGTGATAATCGCCTTCGCCTCAACGCCTCTCTTCTTAAAATCAAGATAGCGAAGTGCCGCCGACAAGCTCTTATCGAGAATTGAAGAAAGTATGTCGGAATTGAGCTCTCTTGCAACGTACATTCCCTTTTCGCTTACAACGTACATCGGCTGATTCTCCTCAACGCCCTCCACCTCGAGGATAAGACCTGCGTCCATCATCTCGTGAAAGCTCTCGGCAAAATCAAGATACATAACATAATCCGTTTGCATAATGATGTCGTTGAGTGTTGCATAATCAAGTGGGTAGTTTATATTTTCCATTAAGTAAAGTACGAATATTTTAACGTTTTTCTTGCTTCCAATAGCGCTTGATGCCATTTTTACCTCCGTATTTAGCACAAATATTAATCTACTCTATATTTTATCATATTTTTTATTTTTTTCAATAGTTTTATTTGCTTTTTCTTTATTTTTATGTTATTATATGCTTAGTTAAAAATTTGCTGTCGTCTTTTGACACGGAACGGAGTTTTTTATGAAAAAAATTGCAATTTTGGGCTTTGGAGTCGTTGGAAGCGGTGTTGCCGAGGTGCTCACGCAAAACAAATCCCTCATTGAGGAAAGACTCGGCAAAGCCGTAGAAATTAAATATATTCTCGATCTTAGAGATTTTCCCGATTCCCCATTTGCCGATAGAGTTGTGCACGATTTCAACGTGATATTAAATGACCCAGAGGTGGAAATTGTGGTGGAAGCCATGGGCGGCTCACATCCCGCATACGATTTCTCCAAGGCGGCATTGCTTGCTAACAAAAACGTTGTGACCTCTAACAAGGAGGTAGTTTCCACCTTTGGAACTGAGCTCCTCGCAATCGCACAGGAGCATAACGTAAGATACCTCTTTGAAGCGAGTGTAGGAGGCGGCATACCGATTATACGCCCTATTAATAACGATCTTGTTTCCAACAAAATTACAAGCATTGACGGAATCCTTAACGGCACTACAAACTATATTCTCACACAAATGAACGAGAACGGCACGTCCTTCGACGCCGCTCTCAAGGATGCTCAAGCAAAGGGTTATGCGGAGGCCGATCCCACCGCTGACGTTGAGGGTATAGATGCGACGAGAAAGATATCGATCCTCTCCGCCCTCTCGTTTGGGAAATCGGTTTCACCCGACGTTATCGCACGCAAGGGTATTAGCGAGGTTTCGGCGGATGATTTCGCCATTGCAAGAAGTCACGGATACACGATCAAGCTCATTGCTCACGCAGAGCTTATCGAAGGCAAAATTTATGCATCGGTTTGTCCTCGATTCGTGCCCTTCTCAAATCCCTTGGCTCACATTTCCGACGTGTATAACGGCATTCTTGTGGGCGCAAATATGCTTGACAAGGTTCTTTTCTATGGCAAGGGTGCAGGAAAGCTCCCCACAGCAAGCGCAGTGGTTGCCGACGTTATGGACATTATAGAAAAAACGAATTACGAAAAGGCACCCGTAATCTCTTGGAGCGATGCCACGGGCGAGGATATTGCCAGTCCCGAAAAATATAGCTGCAAGTACTTCATCATCACGGGCGGTGCTCCCATTATAACCGAGTCCATCTCCTTAACGGAGTGCGAAAAAATAGCTTCGCAACATCCTTTATGCAAGGTATACCCCATACTTTAATACAATCAAGAGCTTCCTTTTCGGGAGCTCTTTTTATTGAACTCTAAAAAGGTTGCGTTCCTTATTTCTCTACGCATTTTCCAAAGAATATATAGATTCATCAACACCATAACACCAACAACGAAATCCGCAATCTCCCACACCCCTTCAATGGAAATAAATGCACCAACAAAGACAAGGATTACGTACAGAAAATAGAAAGCTCGCCTTAACGCCTTGCTTCGACTGACGAAATATAAACATTCCTTGCCGTAAAATCCCCAGCATATTATAGTTGCAAATGCAAAAAGAAATATACATATGCCGAGTATCACGGTGGCACCGTATCCAAGCTCCCTTTCAAATGATTTTGCCACAATGAGCATGGGCTGAGCCCTATACTTGCTGATGATATCCTCATTTTTGAGAATTACAAATGCGGTCATGCTGCAAAGGACAATGGTATCCACAAACACCTCTACCATACCTAGAATTCCCTGTCGGCACGGCGAATCGGTGTTTGAAGTGGCATGTGCTATTGGGGACGTGCCGCATCCCGCTTCGTTGGAAAAGAGCCCCCTTATAGTACCAAATCGCAATGCACGTGATATCAAGAATCCAAATGCTCCCGCCCCTGCGCTCTCAAATGAAAATGCGTCATCCATGATACTCTTAAATGAGATTACAAGGTCTTGCGGTGAGGAGAGGATGATGACGGCACACATACCGACGTAAAGCACGCTGACGAACGGAACGAGCTTTTCACAAAGCTCGAAAAGACTTTTGCCCTTAAAGAAAAACACGGCAGCCGAGAGCAATGCTACGGCGAGCCCCGTAAGATGCTCGTCAATACCGAATGCTGTATTGAACGACGATGCTATTGAATTCGATTGGATTATGCACCCCATGGTTGCACCGTTAAGAAGACACAGGGCAACAAAAACTAAAGAAAATATGCTTGCCGCGGTAAATTGATGGCAAGAATCATAATGATCCTTCATATAATACATTGCTCCACCGTAGTATCCGCCTTCCCTTTTTCTCCTATGGAGTACTGCGAGCACGACCTCGCAATATTTCAGTATCATCGCCAAAATAGCGCTTATCCACATCCAAAACACCGCACCTGCGCCACCCATAGCTATTGCCGACTCAACACCTACGATATTACCAACTCCAAGCGTTCCTGCGAGTGCGAATATTACGGCTCTTATCGGCGATCCCTCACCCCTTGAGCCCTTTGAAAGTAGTAGCTCCTTCATCCTTTTGGGATTGATAAATGGCAATCCCTTGAGCAATAGAATAAACAGCAATGCAAAGACAACGATGAATATCGGCACGAGCGTCCCCGATAAATTTTTATTAATAGCTTCCATGAAAACTCCCAAAATTCTTTTTATATATAATATTGATTTATTTTCCGTTTTATGATATACTAGTTTAATGAGCTCATATTTGGGCGCTTATTTTGATATTACTTACCTATAGGAGGATATATTATGACACTTAGACCCCTTGCTGACCGAGTTGTTTTAAAGCTCGTGGCGGCGGAAGAAAAAACAAAATCAGGTCTTATCCTTACCGCTTCCGCACAGGAGAAGCCGCAAATTGCCGAGGTTATTGCGGTTGGTCCCGGCGGACTTGTTGACGGAAATGAAGTGAAAATAATCGTAAGCGTTGGCGATAAGGTTATTACAAGCAAATACAGTGGCACCGAGGTTAAATGTGACGGTGTTGAATACGTTATCGTTAAGCAAAGCGACATCCTTGCAATAGTTGAATAAGATAAGGAGATTTGTATAATGGCAAAAGATATTATTTATGGAATTGAAGCTCGTAACGCACTTTCCCGTGGCGTTGACAAGCTCGCAGATACTGTCAAGATCACTCTTGGCCCCAAGGGTAGAAACGTCGTTCTTGACAAAAAATACGGCGCCCCCCTCATCACCAACGACGGTGTTACCATCGCAAAGGAGATCGAGCTTGAGGATGCTGCCGAGAATATGGGAGCTCAACTCGTTAAGGAGGTTGCAACAAAGACCAACGATGCTGCGGGTGACGGTACTACTACCGCTACCGTTCTCGCTCAGGCACTCATCCGTGAGGGCATGAAGAACGTGACTGCAGGCGCTAACCCCATGATCCTTCGCAAGGGTATCAAGAAGGCGGTTGACCGCGCTGTTGAATGCCTTATTGCTAACTCTAAAAAGGTTAACGGCTCCGCCGATATCGCACGCGTTGGTACTATCTCCGCAGGCGACGAGCTCATCGGTGCACTCATCGCCGATGCAATGGAAAAGGTTACAAGTGACGGTGTTATTACGGTTGAAGAAAGCCGATCCGCCGACACATATTCCGAGGTTGTCGAGGGTATGCAGTTTGATCGCGGCTACATCACGCCGTATATGGTCACCGATACCGATAAGATGGAAGCGGTGATCGATGATGCGTATCTGCTCATCACGGATCGCAAGATCTCCAACATTCAGGATATTCTCCCGCTGCTCGAGCAGATTCTGCAGTCCGGTAAGAAACTGGTCATCGTTGCCGAGGATGTTGAGGGCGAGGCTCTGTCCACGCTGATCGTTAACCGTCTGCGCGGCACCTTTACTTGCGTGGCAG
>JAZRCO010000011.1:0-6100 GCA_045659855.1 Eubacteriales bacterium
CCCGCATTCAAGCCCGACGGTACAGTAACTGCAGGTAACGCTTCAGGCATCAACGACGGTGCTTCCTTCTGTGTTCTTGCAAGTGAAGCCGCAGTTGAAAAATACGGACTTACACCCATGGCTGAGATCGTGGCGGTAGGACAGGGCGGCGTTGAGCCCGACGTAATGGGACTTGGTCCTGTTCCTGCGGTAACAAACGCACTTAAAAATGCAGGCATGAAGATCGACGAGATCGAGGTCTTCGAGCTTAACGAGGCATTCGCTGCACAGTCACTCGGAGTTGTAAAGCTTCTTTCCGAGGGACACGGAGTGGATCCCGAATACATCATCTCCCGTTGCAACGTAAACGGCGGTGCTATCGCACTCGGTCACCCCGTAGGCGCTTCGGGTAATAGAATCATCGTAACACTTGCCCACGAGCTTAAGCATAGCGGCAAGACCTTCGGCGTTGCAAGTCTTTGCATCGGCGGCGGTATGGGAACAGCAGTTGTTCTCAAAAATATATAAAAAATTAAAAATTAAGAGGAAAGGATTATTACTATGAGATTAGAAAATAAAGTTGCAATCGTAACAGGCGGCGCTAAGGGACTTGGCGGTGAAATGGCTCAAACATTCGCAAGAGAGGGAGCAAAGGTAATCGCAGTTGACATGATGCCCCTCACCTATGAAAATGAAAACGTTGAATACTATCAGCTTAACGTTACCGACGGTGAAGCTTGCAAGAATTTCTTCGAATACGTAAAGGAAAAGTACGGAAAGATCGATATTCTTGTTAACAACGCAGGTATTACTCGTGACTCTATGACAAGAAAGATGACTGACGATCAGTGGGATCTCGTTATCGACATTAACCTCAAGGGCGTATTTAACCTTACAAGATACGTAGGTCCTTTCATGGAAGAGATCGGCGGTGGCTCGATCATCAATATCTCATCCGTAGTAGGTGAATACGGTAATATCGGTCAGGCAAACTACGCTGCATCCAAGGCGGGCGTTATCGGCCTTACAAAGACTTGGGCAAAGGAATTCGCACGCAAGGGTGTTCCCGTTAGATGCAATGCGATCGCTCCCGGTTACATTATGACCGACATGATGAAGACCGTTCCCGAGGAGCTTCTTAAGAAATTTGCAGGACTTACAATGCTTGGTAGACTCGGTCAGCCCGAGGAAATCGCAAAGGCAGCTCTCTTCCTTGCAAGTGACGATGCTTCTTACGTAACAGGTCACGTACTCTCCGTTAACGGCGGTATGAGACTTTAATCCTAACATTTTGGAGGAAAATAATATGGTAAACGTTGGAATAGTTGGCGTAGGTACATACTTACCCAAAAAGATAATGACTGCTAAAGAGATCTCCGACGCAACAGGTGGCGTTTGGAGTGAGGACGCAGTAAGATCAAAGCTCGGTATCAATCAAAAATACATGCCTTCCAATGAAGCATGTGACGGCACACAGGAAATGGGCGCTCTTGCGGCTCTCAAGTGCCTTGAAAACACAGGTGTTGATCCTCTTGAGATCGACGTTATCCTTTGTATCACCGAGGAATGGAAGGAATATCCTCTCACAACAAGTGCATGCTACGTTCAGGATAGAATCGGAGCAAAGAACGCTTGGGGTATCGACGTTCAAAACAGATGCTGCACAGCGGTTTCCGCTATGAAGCTCGCTAAGGATATCCTCATCGCTGATGACGAGGTTAATACAGTTCTCGTTTGCGGTGGTTACCGTAACTGTGATTTTATCGACTATACTGATAGCGGTGTTTCCTTTATGTTCAACCTCGGTGCAGGCGGCGGCGCAATCCTTCTCAAGAAGAATTACGGCAAGAACCTTCTCCTTGGTACTCACCTTATGAGCGACGGTAGCGTTGTTCATACATGCGGTTCAAAGGTTGGCGGTATCAACGAGCCCGTAACTGCTGAAAACTTTAAGGAATTCGGCATGCTTCGTCTTATGGACTCTCCCAAGATGAAGGGCCTTCTCAACACAGTTTCAATGCCCAACTGGTATCATTGCATCGACGAGGCGCTCCGCAAGTCCGGAAAGACTCGCGAGGATATCGATTATCTCTCCATCCTTCACATCAAGAGAAGCGGCCACAAGGCAATGCTTGCAGATCTTGGACTTTCCGAGGATAAGTCCATCTACCTTGAGGATTACGGTCACATCGGTCAGATCGACCAGATCCTTTCTCTTGAGCTTGCTCTTAAGGAGGGCAAGGTTAAGGACGGCGATACAGTTTGCATGATCGCAGCTGGTATCGGCTATACATGGGCAGCAAATATCATTCAGTGGGGATAATTAATTTATGATTCAAATAATTAACACATTTTTGAGTTCTTTAATTCCAATGTGTGTTACTGCCATAGTTACCTTAGCTATTACTCTTATTTTCAGAACTTCGTTCACAACTAACTTCGCGCAGGGCGTAATCTCCGCATTCGGAGCTTACGTTGCTGCGTGTGCGATAACAAAGATAGGGCTGCCCGTTATTGTTGCAATTCCGCTTTCAATGATTGCATCAATGCTCGTAGCAGTGTTTGTTGACGTTGGACTTTTTAGAAACGGACGCTACGTAAATGCTCTTAGTAAGCAGATAATCACAATGGGACTTATCTCAATCATTACAGGACTTATTCCTGTTATCTTTGGAACGATTGAGCAGTACATTGTCAACTCCCTTGTCAAGGGTAATCTCACCGTTGACGTTGCGGGTGACGTTGATATTTCAGTTACCTATAACGCACTTGTTTGCGTTGCGATAACAGCTGTGATAATTCCTTTCATATTTATCTTGCTTCGCTACAGCAAATGGGGTCTTTCCGTTAGAGCGACTGCATCCAACGAATACGTTGCTGGCATGATGGGTATCAATACTCACGTTGTTACTGCGGTATCTTGGGGACTTGCCGGTGCGCTCGGTGCACTTGCCTCTTATATGAGAGCATCCGAAATCAAGATACTGTCAGGATATTTCATGACCGAATTTCAGGTTAGCGCATTCCTTGCCGGTATTCTCGGTGGCTTTGGCACGTTCCACGGTCCCGTAATATGCGCCCTCCTTATTCCGCTTGCGGAAAACCTTGTTTTCGCACTCTTTAACATCGTTGGCTTGTCCGAATATACGGGCTGGTCCAAGGTAATAGTTTACGCTATCTCCCTTGTGATCATCTTTATCAAGCCACAGGGTATATTCGGAAAGAAAATAGCAAGGAAGGTGTGATGATATGAATAAATATTTGAAAAATTACACCTTGCTTGGCAGGGAAATAAAGAAAGAAGACAAATTGACTGATAAGCTCCGTCATATAATGAAAACACCCGCGCTTCAGTATTTACTCTTTGGCGTGGTAATGTGTGTGATCGGCTATCTTGCAACGAATAAGATACTTCCTTATTCCTGGCAGTCGGCATTCGCCACAACGTTTTCATATGCAATTGCATCCATCGGCTTTTGCTTGCTTATGGGATATTCGGGACTTGCATCGCTCGGTACGGGCGGTTTTATCGGTATCGGAACTTATGCCGTGCACTACATTATGGTAGAGTCGGGACTCTCCTTTGGAGTGGCTCTCGTCGTTGCATTGGCAGTTTCAATAATCATCGGCTTGATAGTTGGATTCATCTCTCTTAGAATAGAGGGTATCTATCTTGTAATCCTTACGCTCGCGCTTTCCGAAATTTTGAAAACGCTTTATGCGGCTATTGAGCCCAAGCTCACACTTTCAAGCAAGCACGCAATCATTTTCGGAATGCAGTTCCCGAGAACGGCGTCGCTTACACTTGTTAGCGTATTTCTTGTGATCATAATGATCATCACGACCAATCTTATCAATAGCCCCACGGGACGCGCTATGCTCGCAATGAAGAATAGCACCGCGGCGGCTCAGGCAATGGGTATAAATCTTATCAAGTATAGACTTATGGCGTTCGTAATTTGTACGGCTTACGCATCTATCACGGGTGTTCTTCTTATGATGGTAGTTCGTTCTGCGGATGCGACCGACCCCACGGGATATTACGCACTCATAACCTCGCTCAACATTCTTGCGGCGGTTATCATCGGCGGCTTTAAATCGGTTTGGGGCGCAGTATTTGGAACGTTTATTATGTACGGTGTAAACCTCGTAGTATTCAGCCAAATTCCGTTCCTTGCAAAGAATCCGCTCCTTATAACGCTCATCTCGGGTGTTTTGGTTATCGTGATAGTAATGTTCTTCCCGGGTGGATTTGCACAGCTCTTGCTTGAGGCAAAGGGTAAGATTAACAAATTAAAGCAGAGAATTAAGGAGGACAAATATGGCAAAGACCTTGGCTAAAAAGAACTCCTTAAATCACTCAAAGATTATCAATTTACGTAAAAATTTAGATTTTTACCGCGAGGAGCTTTCATCCATCGACTCCAAATATGACGAGAAGATGGAGAAAAAGCTCAACGCATTCTTGATCAAAGCCAACAAGAATCTCGAAAAGCTCGCGTTTGACGCGTGCGACAAAGAGGAATACGCAAATGCGGTATTTGATCAAAAGCTTCAAAAATACGATATCAAGGCGTATATGAAGCAAAGAGCAATAAATCACGGTGCATCAAAGAAGATTTTCAAGCAAATGCAAAACGGAGAAGCGTTTGGGTTTGTTCTTGTTGAGCGCCAAAAGCAAATGGATGAGCTCAATGCAAAGAGAAATGCATATATTGCGGATCTCGAAGCTGAAAAGGAAAAATTCCTTTCAAAGAATTCCTTCACCGATGCGGCTCCTTATAATAATAAAAAGGAAGAGTTTGAAAAGCAGTATTTTGATTTGGAGAAGGAGCTCAAGGCAAAATATGCCGAGCTTATCGCAAAGGATAAAGCCACTCTTGAGAATAAGATCGAAAATCTTGAAAATAAGGTTCGTCTTCTTAGGGCAAAGGTTGGTGATGCGCATGAGCTTCCCGACGACGTGCTCCTTAGAGTTACGGGACTTAAAATGTACTTTGGCGGTCTTAAGGCGGTGGACGATCTCACCTTTGACGTTAAGAAGGGTGAAATCTTCGGTCTTATCGGCCCCAACGGTGCGGGTAAGACAACGGTATTCAACTGTATAACTCGCTTCTATGATGCCACGGGTGGCGATATGTACTTTGAAAACAAATACGGCGAGGTCGTTGACCTTCGCAGCTTCAAGGTGCACGATATCATCCTTCAGGGTATCGGAAGAACCTTCCAAAATATCGAGCTTGTTAAGGAGGTTTCGGTAATCGAAAATCTTCTTGTTGCGAGCACAAGAGCTTATAAAACGGGATTTTTCGGTCACTTGATCGGTCTCCCCTCGCTCAAAAAGGAGGAGAAGCTCCTTAGAGCGAAGGCGAAGAGAATCCTCAAATTTATGGGACTTGAAAATTATGCGTCTTGGTACGCAATGGGACTTCCTTACGGAATTCTCAAAAAGGTAGAGATAGCGCGTGCTCTTATGGCTGACGCAAAGCTCATTATCATGGATGAGCCCGCGGCAGGTCTTAACGATAGAGAAACTGCCGAGCTCACCGAGACCATCCGTAAAATTCGAGATGAGTTTGGTGTTACCATTCTTCTCGTTGAGCACGATATGGGACTTGTAATGAGTGTTTGTGATACAATTTGTGCAATATCCTTCGGACAGATGCTGGCAATCGGCACTCCCGCAGATATTCAGAGCAACAAGGCCGTTCAGGAGGCTTATCTCGGCGTAGAGGAGGATGACGAATAATGCAAGAACTTCTTAAAATTGTCGATTTAAAGCTGAATTACGGACCTATTACCGCCTTAAAGGGCGTTGACCTTACCGTTCCCGAGGGACAGATCGTTGCTATCCTTGGTGCTAACGGTGCGGGCAAGACCTCTCTTCTCAAAACCGTGTCGGGACTTTTAAAGCCTGCGTCGGGTGAGATTATTTATGACGGTGTGAACATTGCAGGCAAGCCTGCTCACAAGGTGGCAAAGCAGGGGATTATGCAGTCGCCCGAGGGCAGATTCGTTCTCGTTGGTCTCACCGTTGAGGAAAATCTTCTTGTTGGCGGCTACAACATTAAGGATAAGGCCGAGCTTGCGCGCAACTTTGAGCGTGTTTACTCGCTTTTCC
>JAZRCO010000012.1:0-3093 GCA_045659855.1 Eubacteriales bacterium
GTTCTTTGAGCCGACCTTCAATTTTCCGTCGGAATACGTGCCCGCACCGCCCTCGCCGAACTGCACGTTGCATTCGGGGTTGAGCTTGCCGCACTTTATAAATGCCTCCACCTCGCGCTCGCGCTCGTCGATGGCAAGTCCTCTTTCCAAAACGATGGGACGCGCGCCTGCCTCGGCTAAGGTGAGGGCGGCGAAAAGACCGCAGGGGCCTGCGCCGATAACCACGGGGGAGAGCTTTTCCGTGTTGTAGGATTCGTAGCTAAAGCTCAGATCCTCAACTGAAGAGCACACCTTTTTTCTCAGCTTGAATTTTTCTTCAAGCTCGCCATCAAGGCAAACACCGATTGCCGCCTTGTGGCAAATGGAGGATTTGTCCGTGAGGTCGAGCGCAAGCTTGAGCAATTCAAACGATTTTATCTCGCTTGCGTCTATCGGAAATGCGGATAGAATTGCATTTTTTATGTCATTTTGAGAATATTTAAGCGGTAGCTTTGCATCAATTCTTAACATTTCCGCCCTCCTTTAGTGTATTTCTAATAGTATTATAACACAAAAGTTGTATAAAAGAAACAAAAAATTAAATAATTGGAAAAATTTTTATAAAATGTCTTGATTTTAAAAGTTAATAGTGTTAAAATATTGAATAAGTTATAAAAAACCTTTGTTTTTATTTGAAAATTTACTAATATCAAGGAGGAAAAACTATGAATTTCAAATTTAGACTTTTAGCATTGCTTATGGTTGTCATGATCGCACTCACATCGTGCTCGATCGACTCCATTATAAAGCTCGTGCCCGGCTTAGGCGGAGAAACAACAACAACTACCACAACTAAGTGGAAGCCGAAGCCCACAACAGCACCGTCAACAAGCTCAACACAGGCAACTCCTGTTGAGCCCGAGTGGACAAGAGAAGACCACTCCATGAGCAAGGAGGAGCTTCTTGAACGCTACACTCTTACAGATGAAGAGTTCGAAGCAGCTATGGCATTGCTTGACCAAATGCTTGCAGGTGCGTTGCCCGCTCCCGACGGTGACCAAACAACCGGTTCTATTACTCTTGACGAGGTTGATGCAATCTACGAAGAGTTCGAAAAGGCATTCTATCACCTTGCTGAGCAGAGAACACTCGCAACAATCATCTACTACTGCGATACGTCCGACGAGGTAGCTTCCGAGCGTTACCTTGGTACACAGGATAAGTTCCTTGACCTTAACGACAAGTATAACGTTACATGTAGAGAAATCTACCTTAACTCTCCCTACAGCGACGAGCTCTTCGAGGGCTGGAGCGAGGAAGAGGTTAACTCACTTCTCGACTACGATCCCACAATTATAGCTCTTAGAAAAGAAATAGAGGAGCTTCAGGTTCAGGTTGATAACCTTGACGATGGCGCTTCTGACTACAACGACGTGAGCGCTGCTCTCTACGTTCAGATCATAACAAAGAACAATCAGCTCGCGGCTCTTTACGGATACGATAACTACTATACATACGCATCAGAAAACGTTTATAGCAGAGACTACAAGGCAGAGGATCTTGCAGAGTTCCGTGAATTCATTGTCGAATACATAGTTCCCAACTTTGGCAACGTATATTCCAACTTTAGAGCTTACTCCAGCTTGAAGGAATGGAAGAGAAAAACCTTCCTTAGCTTCATGGACGGTGAGTTCGACTCTATGAAGAAGAATTACCTTCTTGAGTACCTCGATTCTCTCGAAGGAACAATGGGCGACAGCATGCGTCATATGTTCGAAAACAGAAACTGTGTATTCGCTAATATGGGTACATCTCATAACACAGCGTTCTGCACATATCTCTACGAATCCGAGCAGCCCTTCTGTCTCTTCGGTTCTACAGGTCAGTCATCCACAACAATGGTACACGAAATCGGTCACTACTATGCAAATCTTGTAAATCCCGATCTCGGCAACTATGACCTTCTTGAGACACACTCTCAGGGTAACGAATTCCTTTTCATGAAGTATTGTGAGGATCTTCTTGATTCCGAGGTTTATAAGTGTGCATTGAGCTATCAGCTCGTTAACGCTTGCTACGTAATGATCATGGCTACAATCATCGACGAATTCGAGCAAGAGGTTTATGCTCTTGAAAGCGTTGAAAACTTCACATCCGCTGATTTCGATGCTATTATGACTAAGGTATGCGAAAAGTACGGCGGTGCTGAATGGGTTGCAGGCAAGCTTGCTGATCCCTACTCCTACTGGAGACTTGTTGCTATTAGCAATCCCGTATACTACATCAGCTATGCTGTTTCTGCTACTGCTGCAGTTGAGATCTACGTTGCTGCTGAAGAGGACATTGAAGGCGCATATGCAGCATACACAACTCTTGCAGAGGGTGTTACTCCTGAGGACGGCTTCCTTAAGGCACTTGAAAAAGCAGGTCTTACAACTCCCTTCGATGAGGAAACATACGTTAAGATCGCTGCACTCTTGTCAAGATAATTAATTGATCAAAGCATAATAAAATCCCACTCCGATCGGAGTGGGATTTCTTTTTATGTGCATTTTTTATTATCTTATGAAATTTGTTCTTGCGGGAGCTTCCTTGTCGGGCAACCCGAATTCCTTTTTGCCAAGCTCGATGCTCTTCATGAGAAAGACCATATTGCTTGCGAGCGTACGCATTGTTTGCATGCCCTCGAGGTCCTGTACTGCCTCCCCCTTGGGGCCGCCGTGAACGCTATTCCAATACTGACTGGATGCGATCGGCATTCCGCTGATGGTGAAGTATTTATTGAGCTGATCGAAGGTAGCGGATGCACCGCCCCTTCTCGCAACCGCAACGGATGCGCCAACCTTCATGCGCTTGTCGAAGCTCGTGCTCTGGAAGAGTCGGTCGAGCAGGGAGGTGAGAGTGGAGTTTGCACTCGCATAATAAACGGGTGAAGCCACCACCATGCCGTCGCACTCCTTGAATATGGGAGCGAGCTCGTTAACAATATCGTCGATAACACAATTTTCTCTGCCGTTATGACATGCCGCACATGCAAGACAACCGCGAATGCTGAGCTGTCCGACCTGCTCGTAAAGAACGCCGATGACGTTCGCCTTGAAAACGTTAATCATC
>JAZRCO010000013.1:0-7263 GCA_045659855.1 Eubacteriales bacterium
TTCTTCAGTAGCAACAAGGTTCTCAAGATCAGCGATCTTCTCAAGAGCGAGTCTTGCCTTAACCTGCTTTTCCGCCTGAAGACGGAACTGTGCACGAAGTGTTTCGAGAGTCATGCCCGTGTACTGGAAGTATGTCTTGAGGTCAAGACCCTGCATTCTAAGCTGGTTGTCGTAGTCGCGAACAAAGTTTTCCGCCTCGTTGTCGAACATTGCTTCGGGAATATCTGCCTCAAGCTTTTCGATAAGAGCGTCCATGATTTGACCGTCAACTGCGCTTTGAGCTGTTGCTTCGTGTCTCTTTTCGATTTTTGCCTTAAGATCGGCCTTGTATTCATCGAGTGTATCGAATTCGGAAACGTCCTTTGCGAACTCGTCGTCAAGCTCGGGGAGCTCAACCTTTGTGAGAGCATGAACCTTTACCTTAAATACGGATGCCTTGCCTGCGAGATCTTCAGCGTGATACTCTGTGGGGAATGTAACGTTTACGTCAAATTCATCGTCAACGGAGTGACCAACGATCTGCTCCTCGAAGCCGGGAATGAACTGACCTGAGCCGAGCTTAAGAGCGTAGTTTTCGCCCTTGCCGCCTTCAAAAGCAACACCGTCAACAAAACCCTCGAAGTCGATAACTGCTGTGTCACCGAGTTCAGCGGGGCGATCGATAGCATCGAGCTCGCGGCTGTTTCTTTCTCTAACGAGCTCAAGCTCGTGAGCAACCTCGTCATCAGTAACGGGAGCAACCTCCTTGGTTACCTCGATACCGAAATAACCTTCGATCTTAACCTCGGGCTTAACGTAAACCTTTGCTGTAAATACAACACCGTTATCGTCGATGGAAAGAACGTCGATTTCGGGCTGAGCAACGGGATCAATATTAGCTTCCTTAATAGCTGCCTCATATGCATCAGGAAGAATGTCGTTGAGAGCTGTGTCATAGAAGAAGCCCTTTCCGTACATTTTTTCGATCATTGCTCTTGGCGCTTTGCCTTTTCTAAATCCGGGTATGTTGATCTTACCAACTTCTTTTTTGTAAGCGCGTTCGATAGCCGCTTCAAAAGCATCAGCTTCAACGGAGAAGTGGAGCTCGATCTGGCTACCTTCAAGTTTTTCGTTTTTAATCAATTTCATTTTGAAATCCTCCAAAAATTTTTTACATACATCGTTTATTATATATAAATGACATCAAAATGTCAAGTTATTTTTACAAAAAGCCCTAAAAAAGCCAAAAATATCAAAGAAAGATGGGCATTGGGCAAAAATTTAGATAATCAGCCGCCACCATTGTAAAGGCAATGCCGTCAAAGGTGAACTGTCTTGGAACGTTATAATTGTTATGAATGTGACCGTAATAGCAATTTGAAATGTTGAATTTCTTTAGAATATTCAATATCGGCTCGCATATGCAATCGGCATAAATAGGAGGGAAATGCAAAAATACCAAAATCGGAAAATCGGGATGCTCCTCCTTGAGCTTTACTGCCTCGTTTAGACTGATCTCAAGTCTTTGTGCCTCTCTAGCCACGATTTTTTCATAATCCACCTCGCCAACCGTTTTTTGTTGCCTTTCGTCGTAGAACCAACCGCGAGAGCCGCACACAATGCAGTCATCAAGCAAATATGCATTGTTGTGTAAAAGCTTGATAGTAGTTATTGAGTTCTCCTCGAAAAATCCGTTGATTTTGGTAGCGGTTGACCACCAAAAATCGTGATTTCCCTTGCCAATTATCTTCGTGCCAGGAAGTGAATCAAGGAATTTAAAATCGGATTTCGCCTCCTCAAGAGTCATCGCCCAAGAGATGTCTCCGGGGATGATAACGTAGTCGTCATCATTTATAATTGCATTGAAATTTTTTTCAATTTTTCTTTGATAATCCATCCATCTCGCGCCAAACTTTTCCATGGATTTATTGGTGTTGACGTTAGTTGAAAGATGGAGATCTGAAATAACGAAAAGGGACATTTTTCTATTCCTTTCAAATGAATAAATTTGCCTTGTGCGTCCATACTAATATTGAGATTTATCTCAAATACAGGCCTTATGGGCGGAATGGAGCAAATATGTATAACACAAATAACGAAAAGAAGTGCTGTGGCACTGAAAAGGATGTAATTAAGGGAATCACATGCGACGTTGTAACCTGTGAATATCACCGCGGTAACGGAAATTGCTGTGCAGGTCATATCAAGGTTGGTCCCAATCAAGCGCAGGTGAGCCGCGAAACCTTGTGCACCACTTTTAAGAATAGAACCGAATAAGCTAATTGATATCAAAAGCATATCCCGCAAGGGATGTGCTTTTTATTTTGTTTTGATGAAATCAAAAATCTCTTCAATCATTGTGTCGGGTGTCTTCACCGAGGTGAAGTTGACATTCTTTTTATCTAGGGTTGCCAAGGGCAGAGGAACGTCGGTTCCCGTAGCCGCTGATAGTGTTTTGAGGATGGAAGTATCGTCTATCGCATCGCTATATCCTAAGGATGAGTAAACGTCCTTAGCAAACTTATAAGGACTTGCCGTGGATGCTATGACCGTCTTTCGCATATCGGCGCTCTCGCAACGGTAGTCATTCAAGGCGGAAAATGCAACTGCGGTATGAGTATCAATCAAGTATCCAAATTCATTGAAAATTCGATTAATGGTAGTCTTGGTCTTTTCTTCGTCAGCACAGTAACCGATAAAGGATTCCTTTATTGCGGAAAGCGTTTGATCATCGATGCGATAGCGTCCGCTTCGGCTCAAATCGTCCATCCAAAGCTTTGTTTTATCACCGCCCGCAATCATATATAAAAGTCTTTCGAGATTGCTTGAAATCAAGATGTCCATCGACGGAGAAATAGTGAGATGGAAATTTCTATTCCTGTCGTAAACGCCCGTTCCTAAAAAGTCGGTGAGTATATTATTAGAATTTGATGCACAAATGAGCTTTTCAATGGGAAGTCCCATGAGCTTTGCGATATATGCCGCAAGAATATTGCCGAAGTTACCCGTTGGAACGCAAACGTTTATATTCTCACCGAGCGTAATTTCCTTGCTCGCAACAAGGTCGCAGTATGCCTTGATATAGTAAACTATTTGAGGGGCAAGACGTCCGAAATTGATGGAGTTTGCGCTTGAAAAGAAGTATCCCTCGTTTTTGAGCGACTGCGCAATTTCCGCATCTCCAAAGATTCTCTTTACAGTGCTTTGAATATCATCGAAATTGCCCTTTACGGCACAAACATCAACGTTATCTCCGTCTTGGGTAACCATTTGTAGCTTTTGGATCTTGCTAACGCCGTTTTCGGGATAGAAAACAACGATTTTCACACCGTCAACGTTTTTGTATCCCTCAAGAGCCGCTTTTCCCGTATCACCCGAGGTGGCTACAAGAACGAGAGCTGTCTTTTCCTCGTCGGTTTTCACAAGTGCCCTTGAAAGAAGTCGGGGCATGATTTGAAGTGCCATATCCTTGAATGCGCACGTAGGACCATGCCAAAGCTCTAGTGAAAACGTTGTGTCATCCACCTTATTTAACGGACATACTCCGCCGTCAAAGCTTTGCGTACAATAAGCTGCGCTTGCATCGGCGAGCAACTCGTCATAGGTGTAATCACTCAAATATTTAGAGAGCACCGTAGCGGCAAGCTCGGGATATGAAAGGGAGCAATAAGATGAAATTTCCTCCAAAGTGACGGAGGGAATGCTCGCGGGTACAAAAAGACCGCCATCATCGGCAATACCTTGCTTAATGACGAATGCGGATGAATATTTATTTGTATCGTTTCCTCTTGTGCTTTGGAATTTCATAATTGACTCCTATAAATTTTTAATAAAGAATTCGTATGCGTTTTTGAACATGATTTTTTCAATCAGCTCGTTGCTGTAATTGAGCTTTTGCATTTCGTCGGCTATCTTATAGATGTCCGAAATGCCACAAAACTCGGACGGAAGAGAAGTGCCGTCAAGGTCACCTCCCATAGCGACCGTGTTTTCTCCACCGAGGGATAGATAGTGCTCTATGTGCTTTATCACATCGGACAGTTTCGCCTCGCCGCCAAGCAAAAGGTGCTCAGTGCAAAGATTGATTCCAACAAGACCGCCAAGCTCCATCACGGAAATAAAATCGGCATCCCGAAGATTTCTCGTGTGAGGATTTACGGCATATGAATCGGAATGTGAAGCAACAACGGGCTTTTGATACTCCCTTGCAAGATCAATAATCATTTCCGTTCCCTCAAATGAGGAATGGGAAACGTCGGGAATAATGCCGAGCTCAAGGCATCGCTTAACGGCGCTGACGCCAAAACTGCTAAGCCCGATATGAGTATCATGAGCACCGCCAATGCAGGTTTCTCCGTACCAATTCATCGTCATCATTCTCACACCGTGAGAATAAAGAGTGTCAAGACGGGAGATGTCGTTTTCAAGTATTCGAGCATCCTCGACCGATAGAATTATAGCCCTTTTACCGCTTGATAAAAGCGACAGGAGCTGCTTGCCGTCCGTTGCCAATGCAATGGTTTCTTGATTTATTTCTATTTCGTTTTTGAGGTTGTCAATCACCTCGAAAAAACGCGCATAGCCCTGTGCATCACTCAACTTAAAATGAGTCCAAACTGCAAAGACCTGTGCATAATTATTCAAATATTGCGCTTTCTCAAGAGATATGTGAAGGTTGTTTTTATATACTCCTTGATTGCGCGACAGTAAGCTCGTAGCTGTGTCGCAGTGTAGATCGAATAAGTTCATACCTTAATTACCGAATGCGTTCTCCATATGATTTATGCTAACGACCTCAAGTATGCCGTTTGCCCTTGAAACGTAGACCTCGATAACATCAAGACGAGGAAATTTTTTAGTCTTATTCTCGTTGAGATAGGACTGTGCAGCCGCAAGAGTTCTTTTTTGCTTTGCATAAGTAACCGCACTTGCAGGCGTTCCGTATTCGGGATTGTTGGATACGGATCGAGTCTTAACCTCAACAAATACAATATATTTACTATTTTCGGCGATAATGTCGATCTCGTTGTGCGATGCAAAAAAATTTTGCTTGATTATTTTGTATTTCTTGGATTTCAAGTATTCGCAGGCAGATCTTTCACCGAAGCGTCCAATGTCCGTTGTATTCATATTATTCGTTGTCAAGGAAGCGAATGAATTTCTTACGGTGTATGGGAGAGGGTCCAAACTCTCTCAATGCATCCATATGCTGCTTTGTTCCGTAGCCCTTATGTTTGCCAATCCCGTATTGAGGATAATCTCTATCCATTTGCTCACACATTTCATCTCGAGTCACCTTTGCGAGAATGGATGCAGCAGCTATGCTCGGACTTGTAGCATCTCCCTTGATGACAGTCATAGTGGGGATATCAAATCCCTTTGCTATATTTCCGTCGATAAGAGCAAAATCGGCTTTTATCTTCAAGCCCTCAACGGCTCTGCGCATTGCGAGCATGTCGGCTTCAAGAATATTGAGCTCGTTGATCTCCTCAACACTCGCCTGTGCGATGCAGTACGCAACGGCATTATCAATAATTTGGTCAAAAACCTGCTTTCTCTTTTTGGCAGAGAGCTTTTTTGAATCGTTAAGTCCTTCAATATAAAGACCAACGGGAAGAATGCAGGCGGCGGCAACAACGGGACCGCAAAGGGGACCGCGTCCTGCCTCGTCAACACCACAAACGTAGGTATAGCCCTTTTCAATAAGGTCTTTTTCTATAGTATATTCAAGCATTCGTATCTCCGTAAATTATATCGTGTCTAGAGTAATTTTACCAATTTTTGTGCTTCTAAATTCCTCAAGAAGCATATTTGCGGTGCGCTCGTAGTCGATTTCACCGCCGCTGATGAGAAATCCGCGTTTTTTACCTATTAATTCAAAGATCTCAAGGTCGGTGTAATCCTCATAATTCTTCATATCGCCGAGCTTGTATCTTTCGGCGAGCATTTGAGGGTAGCTCTTTCTCAAGCGTGAGCAAAGAATTATAGCAAGACTCTCTATATCGAGTATTTTGTCCTTGATTGCACCCGTGAGCGCAAGGTTCTCGCCGATTATCCTATCGTCGAATTTGGGCCAAAGAACACCGGGCATATCCATAAGATCAAGACCGATGCTTGTTGAAACCCATTGCTTATCAACGGTTACGCCGGGGCGATTTTCAACCTTGGCCTTCTTCGAACCGCATATTTTATTTATAAGGGAAGATTTTCCGACGTTGGGAATACCAACGATCATTGCCTTGAGCTTTCTCGTCATGCCCTTTGACTCAAATCTTTGGATTTTTTCGGCAAGAACGGTATTTATAGCATCCTTGATCTTGTTTATTCCAAGTCCGCTAACGCAGTCGGTCGTAATACAAATGGTGTTCTCGTTTGTATAATAGTCACACCACTTTTTAGTCATTGCGGGATCGGCGAGAGTTGACTTGTTAAGAAGAAGGATGGTCGGCTTTTGAGCGGTCATTGCCGCAATTTCGGGATTACGCGAGCTTTTGGGAATTCGCGCATCAAGTATTTCTATAACGATATCAACGTTTTTTAAGTTTTCCGTGATCATTCGGCGAGTTTTCGCCATATGCCCGGGGAACCACTGAATTTGTTCTGATGGCATAAAAGACTCCGTTTCTACATTATTTAATGATTTCAAATTTCTCGGTCGGGTAGAACCTGAGAATTACTTTACCAAGCACCGTTCTAACGTCTACAAGACCGATCTCATCGAAGCGACTGTCGGAGGAGTTGTTTCTATTGTCACCCAAAACGAACAAATATCCCTCGGGAACGTATGTCTCAAACGTTCCTTTGAGATTGTACTCGTCATTAGTCAAATATATATATGAAGATTCGTCAATGATATCGCCCTCGTCAAAGGTCGCATCACTTGAAACGTAGAGCAGGGCATTGTCGTAATCGATTTTCACCCACTTGTCTCCCGTTGCGATAACTCTCTTAACAATGGGCTCGTTGAAGGAACCTGTTTGATGGAATACGATAATGTCGTTTTCTTTGGGAGAGTAGAAAAAGTTAGATATTATTAACCTTTCATCGTTTTGGAGTGTGTTGTTCATCGAGGATCCAACAACGTTACATATTCTAAAGAGAAAGGTGACGATAATCAATATGACAACCAACGCTTTTACTGTGATGTCGAAAAGGTCGACGATAAAGCCCTTGAGCTTTTCGTCGTTAACTGAGCGCTCAGTTTTAGAAAACAACTGCATAAATCCTCCGCGTGAATAAATATTTATATAAATTCATTGTAATTTTTCCAATGTTCGTTATATT
>JAZRCO010000014.1:0-9102 GCA_045659855.1 Eubacteriales bacterium
TTTTTTGCCAAGCTTTTTTCTTTGCGGCTATTTCGCCAAAGAAAAAAGCGTTATAGGGGCAAACTAACTATTCATACCAATACTCTTTAGCCGCTTTCTTTGACGGCATAGGCGCAAAGAAAGCTAACAAAGAAACGCCGAATGCGCTAACGCCGCGCGGGCGCCACTGCTCGTGGAGAGCCACTTTTAAAAAAGTGGACAAAACAACCTGCTGGTGCTGTGCGAACATAGTGCTTGTCCTAAACACAAACTAACTTTCCCAACCAAATGGAGAACGAAATGGAAAAGCTAAAGATTCCGTACCCGATAATAGTAGAGGGTAAATACGACAGACTAAAGCTACTCAGCATAAGCGAGGGGCTAATAATAAAGACGGACGGCTTCGGCGTATTCAAGGCGCAGGAGAAGGCGGCTCTTATACGCGCGCTTGCGAAGAGGACGCCGATAATCGTTCTCACGGACAGTGACGGTGGCGGCAAGGTAATCCGTTCCCACGTATCGTCGCTTGTACCGAAGGAAAGACTAATACAGCTGTACATTCCGAAAATCGAAGGCAAGGAAAAGCGCAAGAGCGAGCCATCTAAGGAGGGCACACTCGGAGTTGAGGGAATGGAAAGCGAGCTTCTTTATGAACTCCTCAAGCCGTTCTCATCAAATTCGGGTGACAGTCAAGATAACGGCGGCGCGCAGGAGCTTCTTGCCAAGATAGCGAGCAATCCGTTATCGAAGGTCGATTTTTTCATCGACGGACTAACGGGCGCGGAGAATTCATCCGCCAAGCGTGATGAGCTCGCTGCAAAATTCGGCTTACCGCCGTCAATGACACCAAATGCACTCCTCGAGGCACTCAAGGTAGTTGCCACCTACGAGGAGTATCTAAACGCAGTTGAAAGGAAAGATTAATGTTTATTTTCGAGCTAATAAAGGCAATATTTTTGGGCATCATAGAGGGCATCACCGAGTGGCTGCCCGTCAGTTCAACGGGTCACATCATCCTCTTTGACGAGCTTTTCCCACTCACCGTGGGAAATAATGTCCACCCCGACTTCACCTCGGAATTCGGCTCCATGCTCGAGGTTGTAATACAGCTCGGCGCAATCATGGCGGTCGTGGTCCTCTTTTGGAGCAAGCTGTGGCCTTTTTCGAGAAGAAAGAGCGCAAATGAGAGACGCGAGGTGTGGCACACTTGGTTCAAGGTGTGCGTTGCGAGCATTCCCGCGGCGCTCGTTGGCATAGTACTCGACAAAATAATAGAAAAGACTACGGGGAAGGACATCGACGGCTGGCTCTATAACGGAACGGTCGTTTCCCTTATGCTCATAATTTACGGCATCCTTTTCATTTTGATAGAAAAAAGAAACGCGGAGAGGAAGGCATCCGTCACCGACGTTTCGCAAATCTCGTATAAATTGGCATTCATTATGGGCATCTTCCAAATGCTCGCTATAGTACCCGGAACGTCCCGCTCGGGCGCAACGATACTTGGCGCAATACTCATTGGATTTTCAAGACCCTGCGGTGCGGAATTCTCATTTTTCATGAGCATTCCTGCAATGGTGGGCGGCTCGCTCATCAAATCTCTCGGATTTTTAAAATTCGTGAGCGGAGATAACTCGCTCGGGGTCGCACTCGACGTGCCTACTGAGGCGTGGATAATCCTCGCCGTATCCACGGTCGTTGCATTCGCCGTTTCCATGGTAGCCATCCGCTTTCTCATGGATTTCGTCAAAAAGCATTCCTTTGCACCGTTTGGCGTTTATAGAATCGTCCTCGGCATTGCGGTGCTCATCTATTTCGGCTTGACAAGATAGGGAAGTAAGATATTCCCTCCGCCGAAAAATTACGGAGGAAAAAATGTATTCCAAAATATTTAGCGCAGGAATCACGGGCATCGACGGATTCATCGTCATCGTCGAATGCTCCTCAAGAAATATAATTCCACAGTTCGACCTCGTCGGATTGCCCGACGCGGCGGTCAAGGAGGCAAAGGAGAGAGTCAAAAACGCGTGCCTTAATAGCGGAATCCCGTTCCCGAGCGCAGCTCTCACGGTAAATCTCGCCCCCGCGGATAAGAAAAAGGAGGGTTCATCCTTCGATTTGCCCATTCTTTTGTCGATTCTCCAGGCGGGTGCGGTCATCCTTCCCGAGAACGACCTCTCGGATAAGTGCTTTCTCGGTGAGCTTTCGCTCTCGGGCGAGCTGAGACCGGTTCGCGGCGTGCTCTCAATGTGCGTGGCGGCTCGCAATGCAGGATTTAAGGAGATTTACGTTCCCATCGATAATATCGAAGAAGCGGCGGTGGTCGAAGGCATCAGCGTTTTCGGAATAAGCAGTATAGCCGAGCTCGTTCGTCACTTGAACGGAAAGGAAAAGTTAGCTCCGAGGCGCTTTGACGCATCGAGATTCGATGCCGAGGAGTCCGTCTATAGCGTGGACTTTTCCGACGTCAAGGGACAAACCCTCGCTAAGCGCGCAATGGAAATTGCGGCTGCGGGCGCGCATAATATCGTGCTCATCGGCCCTCCCGGTACGGGTAAATCCATGCTCGCAAAGAGATTGCCCACCATCTTGCCGCCACTCACCTTCGACGAGGCGATTGAAAGCACGAAGATTTATTCTATTTCGGGCGCTCTTACCGAAAAGGGCTCGCTTCTCCGCAGGCGTCCCTTCCGTGCTCCGCATCATACTATGAGCGCGGTGAGTCTTGTCGGCGGCGGAGCAAATCCCGTTCCGGGCGAGGTATCCCTCGCGCATAACGGAGTACTGTTCCTCGACGAGCTTCCCGAGTTTCCCAAGCAGGTCACGGACACGCTCCGTCAACCGCTCGAGGACGGTAGGGTAACGATCACCCGCGCGCTTGCGAAGGTGACCTTCCCGTGCAACTTTATGCTCGTTGCGGCAATGAATCCCTGCCGTTGCGGATATTTCGGGCATCCCACAAAGCCCTACACGTGCAAGCCCGACGACGTTAAAAAATACGTTTCGAAAATCAGCGGTCCCATGCTCGACCGAATCGATATACAAATTGAGCTTCCGTCCCTTTCTTACGTCGAGATCTCGGCAACAGGCGAGGGCGGTGAAAAAAGCGAGGTCATTAGGGCGCGCGTTAGCGCGGCTCGCGAGTTCGCCAACGAGCGAATGAGAAGGGCAGGACGCACCGCCAAGGCAAATGCCGATCTCGATTCGGCGGAGATTCGAGAGTTTTGTCCGCTCGACGATACCGCAAAGCTCATTCTTCAGTCGGCTTACGATAACCTCGGACTCTCGGCGCGCGGCTACGACCGTGTTTTGAGAGTCGCAAGAACCATCGCCGACCTCGATAAGAGTGGTATCATTCAGGCGCACCATATCGCCGAGGCGATCCAGCTCCGTTCCCTCGATAAAAAGTATTGGGGGTAATGGGATTAGTTAGTTTGAGAAAAGAGGGTGTTACTTTTTTCGAGAAAAAAGTAACCAAAAAGCTTTTTAATGGAGCTTCGTCGACGCGCGTAAAATTGGTGCTAAAATAATGTCCGAGTAGCGCGCCCAATAATTCGCTTGTCGTCTTGCGACTCCATTTCGCTTTGCGAAACCGCAAATTGCCTATAGCTTGGCAAACCCGAGAAAATCTATAATTTGCTACTTCAACTAACTGTTTTGTTGTTCGCACGAACCTTATTATAAGGCACAAAGTAAGTAAATTTTAGAAAAGCTCTCCATAGGAGAGGTTTTCGTAGTGCGGTCGATAAAATCCGCGGCGAAAATTCATTTTCGTAAGAGGATTTTATTGAGCGTACCGATAATTCACTTGTGAATTGTCGAAAATTTACGTAAACCCACCGCAAACTCGCTCGATTGTTTCGTCCACCTTTTCAAAGGTGGCGCCCGCCGCGTAGGCGACCTAAACACAAACTAACCTTCCAGCCGCGTATGCGACCTAAACGCAAACTAACTTCCAAAATAAACAATTAAGAGGTAAAAAACATGCTCTCATTTGAAAGTGATTACATAATCGGCGCGCACGAAAAGGTGCTTGAGGCGCTAATAAAAACTAATAACGAGGTATTGTCGGGCTACGGCAACGACTCCCACACCGAGAACGCGAAAAAGCTCATCAAGGACGCGTGCGGAGCACCCGACAGCGAGGTATATTTCCTCACGGGCGGAACGCAGGCAAATGCCGTTGTCATTTCGACAACGCTCGGCGCATTTGAGGGCGTAATTTCCGCCAAGACGGGCCACATCGCACTCCACGAGGTCGGCGCAATCGAATTCACGGGCCACAAGGTCATCGAGCTCGAGCAAAGCGAGGGCAAGCTCGACGCAAAAACGGTCGGCGCGTACCTTGAGGGCTTCTACGCCGACAAAAACAACTCAATGATGGTCACGCCGGGCATGATATACATCTCCCACCCGACCGAATACGGCACGCTCTACACAAAAAACGAGCTCCTTGCACTCCGCGAGCTGTGTGATAGATACGGAATGAAGCTCTTCCTTGACGGCGCGCGCCTTGGCTACGGGCTTGCGAGCCGAGATACCGACGTAACGCTTCAGGATATCGCAAAGCTTTGCCACGTCTTCTACATCGGCGGCACAAAGGTCGGAGCGCTTTGCGGCGAAGCGGTGGTGTTTGCCGAGGGCGAGACACCAAGGCGCTTCCTCTCCCAAACCAAGCAACACGGCGCAATGCTCGCCAAGGGACGTCTCACGGGCGTTCAGTTCGAGGCACTTTTCGAGAACGGCCTCTATTTTGAGATAAGCAAGAACGCCATCGACCGCGCGGAAGAGCTCAAGGAGCTTTTTGCATCCCGCGGATACGAATTTTACCTCAACTCACCCACGAATCAGCAGTTTATCATCCTTAACGACGAGCAAATGGCGAAAATCTCGCAAAAATGCCGCTTCGGATTTTGGGAAAAGCTCCCCGACGGCAGAACGGTCGTGCGCTTCGCCACCTCGTTTGCCACCACGAAAGAGGATATCGAGCAGCTCGCGAGTATAATTTAGTACTCAAAGAAAGGACACGCACATTAAATAGTAAAAAAGGTTAGTCCGTTTGGACTAACCTTTTTGTCTTTCTTGCGTTGATTTCGCAACTTGTGTTTGCTATTTTAAACTACCTCGATGCCCTCAAAGATAGCGCACTTGGGGCCGTGATAGCTCTCATAAGTCACCGCTTCGGAGGAGAGGCGCATATTTGCAAGAGCCGCGCTGAGCTTTCCGCTAATTGAGATGCCCGTTACGGGAATCTCCTTTTCGCCGTCGAAATAATAGCCAAGACGAACCTCGCCGCCGATATAGTCGTTATAGATATCGACTTGAAGTCCCGACATTGATGCACAGCGGAAATAGGGTGCGAGCGCCTTTTCCTTATCGGTGAGTGTACCGCATTCTACAGAAACACATCCGAGATTACCCGTGGGAGCTTCGCCGAGATACTGAGCGAATCTCGTTGTGCCCCAAAGGGATATTGCCTTGCCGTCCTCGATTATCTTGCGGTCAACGAGAGTCACGCCGTCGCCGTCAAACGCCGAGGAGCGCACGCTTCCCTTGACCTCACCCATCATAGTCACCGTGAGTCTATCGCCCTTTGCATCCTTTTGAATATCGTCGCCGATGCCGAACGCATTGGAATGCTGATAAACCGATGAGAAATTGAGATTTCCGATAAAGTTGCCAACGAGCTGTTCAAGCTCGGGAGCATCGAGCACAACGGGGCAGGAAAGCTTATTTTCGGGCGCCTTTGCGTCGTATCTATCCTTAACCTCGCGCATCTTATTTGCAATTTCTTCAACAACGAGCGCGTGATCGAATTCGGTGAAATTATACTGCTCGTAGAGCTCAACGCTTTCATCACCGTTAAAGGTGGGTATTGCCTCCACCATAGCACGGTACTTGATCTGCGTTTTGTCGATTCCGCGGCTGTTTTTGACCGACACGGTATCCTTATAAACAAATATCTCAAGCGCGTTTATGGAGCCACCCTCCACGCAGTCCGCCTCAAAGCATGCCTTGGAGATGAGGGATGCGAGCGCGTGGGGCTCGTAGGATGCGAAATTGGAGCTCGAAATATATTCTCCACTCTCATTTTCGGGGATCCCGTAGGGCTGGTTTGCAATAATACCCGCCTTTTTCTTTGCCTTTTCGATCTCCTCTACGATCTTCGCATCGTCGTAGGAGGAATACACCGAGAAGGTCGCCTCTCCAAGTCTTTCGTCGTGGGCAACGTAGAGAGTCACCTTGATGTCGGTGGTGTCGGTGCTTCTTACAGTTTCAAGATCCTTGTGAACGAAGAAGAGCTCCGTTGACTCCGTTCTGTACGAGGAAGCTCTCCAATCGGAGATTCCCTGTGTATTGTTAAGTATATTTATAATTTTGTTAATCATGCCAATTTCACCCTCACTTTCAAAGCGGGTCCGCCGTCGGAAACACGTACCCATTCCTTGTATCCCTTACCGCAGGAGCCCGCGCCGATGATCTTGAAATCGTCGGAAACCATCGAGATGGACTTGAGCAGCTCGGGAACGCTACCGCTCATGACAACGGGAGAAACGTAGTTGTCGGTGAGCTTACCATCAACGATCTCGATGCCGTATTCGGCGGTGCACTGAATTTGCCAGTTCTTGGGGTCTTCCATTCCGTTATTCGTTTCAAAGAGCATATATCCGTGCTTGATGGAAGCGATCATATCCTCGAGCTTATCGTTGCCGGGGCAGAAGAAGGTATTCGTCATTCTCGAATATGCCTTTCTCTTGTAGGACTGACGTCTTCCGTTACCCGTGGGTTCGGTGCCGAGCTCGGTTGCGGAAACAAGGTCGGAAATACCTGCAACCAAGATACCGTCCTTTATGATTTGAGTATCGTGAGCCAAAACTCCGTCGTCATCAAAGAAATAGGACGCCGTTGAGAAGGTCGCCGCCGCGCCGTCACGCATATTGCATATGGGGGAAGCCACGTAATCGCCAACGAAATGTTTTGCAAGCGCTCTATCCTTAACGAACTGGTCCATCTCAACGCCGTGACCGAACGCCTCGTGAGCGATAAGTCCCGAGATGGAGGGGTCGGTGATAACGTCGTAAACGCCCGGAACGATGGGCTTCGCCTTGGCGAGCTTTTCGCACTTGCTAACGAGGGTGTCGATGTGTGAGGGCATCTCGGAGAGCGCCTCGCTCATGAGATTGGAATAGGTTCCCTCTCTCGCCATGACCATTTTTTCACCGTCGCGGTAAACTCCCACCGCCATAACGTTCACCCAAGAATAGAACTGGTCGAGCTCACGGTTCTTGGAGATGAAGAGCTTGGAAACCGTAAAGGGCATGACGGCAACCATTGCGTTCAAGAGCTTATCGCTCTTTGAAAGGATGGCATCTCTTATCTCGGTGCATTTTGCAAGGAGCTCCTCGTCGCTGAAGCTGTCGAAATCGCATTCGCGGCTAAAGCTCTTTACCATGGGCTCGTCGGCGGGAACACTTACCGAAATTTCACGCTCGACAAGACTCTCCTCCACCTTAATAGAATCGATTATTTTTGATGCGAGCGCGGCGATGTCACCCGTTACGTCGTCTATAGAATATTCAAAGAATGCGCGTCCGTTGTGCATCTTGATTACAAAGCCGCACTCGGCAGCTCCTCCCTCACCGATGTCGGACGTGTTGCGATTAACACGAATAGCGCTCGACTTAACGTCGGAGCCGAGTATTCCAACGTAAGCAAAGCTCTTGCCAAGCTCACTAACGAGCTCGCGACAAGCGGCGCGTCTGGAATTCAAGAAATCAGAAAATTGCATTTTTACTACCTCCTGTACGAAAATCTGATATTGAATCCATTGTACCACTAATTTCCATATCTTGCAAGCGTTAAGCAAAAATAAGCGGATTTTTTTGTAAAATTTCTTATTTTTGCCTTGTAAATAGGAAGAAAAAATGGTAGAATGTATTGAATAAAATTTCATCGGATAAGGAAAAGTTATGGAATCAAAATTTGAACGCGAACGCAAGCAAACTATTTTGCTTGTGAGCATACTTTCGGTATGCGTTTTTATATTGCTTTTACTTTCAATAGTACTCTTTAACAATTTAAATTCTTCGTTTGTGGGCTCGGCACAGTTTATCGAGCTTACCGACATCCAAGACATGCCCCTTGACAGAGCGATCTCGACTCTTGAAGAGAAGGGCATAAGCTATAGGATCGTTCCCGCCGAGGATTCGAGGATCGCCAACCGTGTTGTGAAATACGAATTCGACGGCTCGAAGAACGAGGACGGAAGCATCCTTGTAAAGAAGGACTCCCGAGTCAAGATATTTGCGAACGAAATGGGTGCCGACAAGGTAATCTACCTCACCTTCGACGACGGTCCCATAATCAACTATACCGCGGATATGGAGATCTATTACACCACCGAGGAGCTCCTCAGCGTGCTCGACGATTACGGCATCAAGGCGAGCTTCTTTATAGTCGGCTATCAAATGGTAAAGACCGATAGAAGCAAATACGTGCCCGAGATCCTCGACCGCGGACACATCTTGGCTTCTCACACTTATTCGCATGAATTTGACAAGATATATAGCTCCGTTTCGAGCTTCGTTGCCGACGTTCAGCAGTTTGAGAACGAGCTTAAGGGCATTATCGGTGAGGAAAGATACAACGCCATGGGCAAATATATTAGATTCCCCGGCGGCTCGTCAACCAACGGCTACCTCTCCGTTTCAAAATCCCTTGAATACATAGCGGCAATAAGAGAGAAGGGCTATAAGGTGTTCGACTGGACCGCCCTCACGGGTGACGCCGAGGGAAAGAGCACCGCGAGCGAATTCATCTCGTATCTCTCCAAGGAGCTCCCAAAAGCAAAGGACAAAAATCTCCCCTTGATCGTACTAATGCACGATAAGTACACCACCTTCGAGGCACTCCCGCAGATCCTTGATTATCTCATCGAAGAAGGATACTTTTTCGATACCGTGGATAATTGCCCCGAATACACATCCGCCGAAAAATAATCCCCCCAATGCCCAAGATCGCTCGATCTTGGGCATTTTTGTTACAAAAAAGTTACAAATATGGTAAAAAACCCAAGAAAACCCCAAAAAATATAACAAAAATATTGACATTTCTTTTCAAATC
>JAZRCO010000015.1:0-3985 GCA_045659855.1 Eubacteriales bacterium
CAAAATATTTATTGATAACTTTATGGCTACACTTAATTTGTATCCTTGAACTATTGCAAAACAATATAATTTGCTACGGACCGTCGAGGACGCCGGTCCCTACGAAGCTACATTGAATTAAAAATATTTGTGCGAACACACCGTTAAATCCCAATTTAGCTATTAGAAGAACGACATTTGGTCGGTTGCGTCGAGTCCGTCAAGCACTCCGTTTTTGCGAAGGATCTCAATTACTGTGCCCGAGAGCTTTGCTCTAATTTGCAAGTCCTCGATTGAGAAGAATTCCTCCTCGTTTCGTGCGTCGATAATATTTTGAGCCGCGTTTTCACCAAGTCCCGAAAGCGATGAGAACGGCAAACGAATGCCGCCGTTTTCGGGCAAGAACGCCTTTTGGTCGCTCTTTTGGAGGTTGATGGGTAAGAATTTGATTCCTCTTGCATACGCCTCACGAACAAGCTGGAGTCCCGCAACGGATGCCTGCTCCTTTTGAGATGCCTCCTTGCCGAGATCCTCGATTCGCTTGATCTCCGCGGATACTCCGCGGTGTCCTCTCATTACTATCTCCGCATCGAGTCCAACGCTAGAAACTGTGAACATCGCCGCGTAGAATGCAACGGGCATATGCACCTTATACCAAGCAACACGGATCGCCGACATTACGTATGCCGCCGCGTGCGCCTTCGGGAACATATATTTAATCTTCTTACAGGAGTCGATATACCAATCGTCAACACCTGCGGCAATCATTGCCTCCTCCCACTCGGGCTTGAGGCCCTTACCCTTACGAACACTCTCCATGATTTGGAAGGAAAGCGCACTTTCAACGCCGTATGCGATAAGGTCGTTCATGATATTATCTCGACATCCGATAACTCGGGAAATGTCGCATATGCCCTCGTTGATGAGGTCCTGAGCATTTCCCGTCCAAACGTCGGTACCGTGGGAAAGTCCCGAGATCTGAAGGAGGTCGGCAAAGGAGCGCGGCTTCGCCTCCTCAACCATCTTCATAACAAAGCGTGTGCCGAATTCGGGCAAGCCGTAGGTTCCGAGCTTTGCTCCGCCGATATCGTCGGGATCAATTCCCAAAGAATTAGTTGAAAGGAATAATTCATATACGGCGGGGTCGTTCATGGGAACGTCCATAACGCTCGTATCCGAAAATCTCTCTATCCACTTATATTTCGTTGGAATATCGTGTCCGAGCTCGTCGAGCTTAAGGAGCGTATCGTGAAGATATTCAAACGTGAAATGTGTTGTAACTATGTTGGAGGATGCATCCTCAGCCGGATGCTGAACGGGACAAAAATCGTATATCTCCATCTCCTTGGGAACAACTACGATGCCGCCCGGGTGCTGTCCCGTTGTTCGCTTAACGCCAACGCATTTAGCGACAAGGCGGTTCATCTCGGCTCTCGGCAAGCTGATTCCCTTTTCCTCAAGATATTTGAGAACAAAGCCGTATGCGGTCTTATCGGCTACGCCGCCGATCGTTCCCGCACGGAAAACGTTCTCCGCACCGAAGAGCTCCTCGGTGTATTTGTGCACCTTGCCCTGCACCTCGCCCGAGAAGTTAAGGACGATATCGGGCGACTTTTCACCGTAGAAGCCCAGGAAGGTCTCAAACGGGATATCGTGTCCGTCGGCGCACATCTTGGTGCCGCACTCGGGACAGCTCTTGTCGGGAAGGTCAAAGCCCGAGCCGTATTCGCCGTTCATGAAGAACTCGTTATGCTGGCATTTCGGACAGTAGTAGTGGGGTTTTAGGGGATTTACCTCGGAGATTCCCGCGCAGGATGCGACGAAGGACGAGCCGACCGATCCTCGCGAGCCAACGAGATATCCGTTATCCTCACTGTATTTTACGAGCTTTTGAGCGATGATATAAAGCACCGCAAAGCCGTTTTTGATAATTGACGAAAGCTCCTTATCGAGTCTTGCCCTAACGTATTCGGGCAAGGGGGAGCCGTATTTCTTCTCCGCATTCTCATAGCAAATGCGCTGGAGATCCTCCTCGGCGCCCTCGATCTTGGGCGTGAACGTGCCCTTCGGGAAGGGACGGATGCCGTCCTCGACCATATCGGCAATGAGATTTGGATTCTTTACTACCACCTCGTGCGCCTTCTCCTCTCCAAGATAGGAGAATTCCTCAAGCATCTCCTCGGTCGTGCGGAAATAGAGGGGACAGTCCTTGTCCGCATCCTTAAAGCGCATTCCCGCAAGGAGAACCTTTCTTCCTATCTCGTCGTCGGGGTTGAGATAGTGAACGTCACAGGTAGCCACAACGGGCTTTTTATACTTTTCGCCAAGCTCCACGATCTGTCTGTTGAGATCACGCAGTCCCTCCTCGTCGCTCACCATTCCCTCGTCGATGAGGAAGCGGTTATTCGAGATGGGCTGGATTTCAAGATAGTCGTAGAAGTTGACGATATCTCTAATATCGTCCTCGGGCTTCTTCTCAAGTATCGCACGGAAGAGCTCGCCCGCCTCACAAGCCGAGCCGATTATAAGTCCCTCACGGTGCTTTTCAAGCTCGCTCTTGGGGATTCTCGGCATTCTACGGTAATATTTGAGGTAGGAATATGAAATGAGCTTATAGAGATTCTTAAGTCCCGCCTTATTCTTTACGAGTATTACCTGGTGGTAGGGCTTGATGGTAAGAGGATTTGCATTCTCACTCATATCGCGTGAGAGGTCGGCAAAGGTCTTGATGTCGAATCTATCCATCTTCTCGACCATCGCAAAAAAGATGTTTGCGAGCATCTCGGCATCGTCGCACGCTCTATGGTGGTTGAACGAGCCAAGGTCGAAGTATTTTGCGACCGCGTCGAGCTTGTGGCTCTTGAGGTCGGCATTAAGGAATCTCGAAAGCGTTACTGTATCGAGATAGGGATTGGAAAATTTATATCCAAGGTCGCGTGATGCCTTTCTAACGAAGGATACGTCGAAGTTGGCATTGTGGGCGATGAGCAATCTATCACCGATGAAATCGAGGAATTCACGAAGAACCACCTCGATGCCCTCCGCATCGGCTACCATGGAGTCGTCGATACCCGTGAGCTCCACGATGTTCTCGGGAATGTGCACTCCCGGGTTGACAAATTTATTGAAGGTTTCAAGTACCTTGCCCTCCTTGATCTTCACCGCACCTATCTCGATGATTTGTGAGGTGAGCACGGAAAGTCCCGTGGTCTCAAGGTCGAAAACGATGAATTCGTCGGCAAAGGTGCCCTTATAGTCGCCCGTAACGGCGCTCGTCTTGTCGTCAACGAAGTATGCTTCAAGTCCGTAGAGCACCTTCATTCCGAGCTTTTCCGCCGCGAGCATAGCCATTTGGTATGCCTGAACGTTGCCGTGGTCGGTTATGGCAACGGCACGGTGTCCCCATTCGTGCGCCTTCTTTACCGCCACATCGGGAGGAAGGAGCGCATCCATTGCGGACATTTGTGTATGTAAGTGGAGCTCAACGCGCTTTTCCGCCGCGTTGTCCTCCCTTTTTATCTCTCTAATCTTTGCTATGTGGTTGAAGCTGAAGGTGAGGTCGCGATCGAGCGTTCCGTCCTTCTTCTTTTCGTTCTTGGCGTAACCCCAAAGAGCTATGCACGAGCCGTTCTTTGCCGCCTCGGCAATCCTTGTGCTCTCGCTCTCGTTCTTGTAGGCACGAACCTCTATCGAGGTATTGCCGTCGTAAACGCAGAAGGTGGTGGAATAGTTATTGCCCCTTCTTGCGGGCTCTTGAACGAAATCGAACACCTCGCCCACGATGCAAACGCTACCGCTTGTACCCTCGAGCTTGGCGATGGGCATGGGACGAACGTCGAACTCCTCGCCGTAAACGTATTCGGGCGCGGAGATATCGAATTTCTTATAGCCGATAGTAACGGTGCCGTTCTCGTCCATAACGACGCTACCGCCCTCTGAAAGCGTGCTCACTCTTGGAAGCAGGGTCGCCGATGCCTCCTTTTCGTTCTTTGCTCCGCTTGATGCG
>JAZRCO010000016.1:0-1760 GCA_045659855.1 Eubacteriales bacterium
TTATATAATTTTATTGATATTTGTTTGATTTGTTCAAAGAAAATTCATATTTAAGGTATAAAATGTAATTTAACTGACTTTATAGCTTGGAGGGATTCAATGAATACCTTAAATATACTCAAATGTCCCGTGTGTCAAAGCTCACTTTTCAAAGAGGAAAAGAGCTATTACTGTACGGGTGAAAAGCGCCATTGCTTTGATATTTCCGCGGCAGGACACACCAATCTTTGCCCGGGACGTGCAACGGGCGGTGACGATAAACGCGCGGTGAAATCAAGAACCGATTTTCTCACTCAGGGCTATTACGAGCCCATCTCAAGTAAGATATGCGAGCTTTTAAGCGAGCTGGGTGGTGGAGCAAGCATCATAGACGCAGGATGTGGCGAGGGCTATTACTCCAACAATATCGCAAGGGCAACAGGTAGCACAGTTTACGGATTTGATCTTTCAAAGGAAGCCATCATTTCCGCATCCAAAAGTGCAAAAAGGCAGTCGATTTCAAACGCTCAGTTTTTCGTGGGTGGAATTTACGACCTACCCATCAAGAACGGCGGAGCCGATGCGATAGTGAACATCTTCGCACCCTGTGCCGAGGAGGAGTTCACAAGAGCGCTCAAGAACGAAGGGCTACTTGTAGTTGCGACCGCAGGCAGAGATCATCTCCTCGGGCTCAAAAATGCGATATACGATAACGTGTATCCAAACGAGATACGCGCCCTCCCCAAGCACCTTGTTCTTGAGGGCAAGCATACCGTATCCTACGTCATTGAGATAAACGATTCGGAAACGGTTAGAAATCTGTTTTCAATGACTCCTTATAGCTACCGCACCAGTGAAAAGGATATGCAAAAGCTGCTTTCACTCACAAGTCTTAAAACCGAGGTGCAGGTCGATATTTTCGTCTATAGAAAGAGAGAAACAAAATGAGAATCACACTTTGCGTACCCATGTATAACGAAGGTGCAATAATTGCGGATACAGCCCGTACGCTTTGGCAATATATGACGGAGCATTTCGAGAACGATTTCGAAATTATATTCTCCGATGACGGCAGTAAGGACAATTCCTCCGAAATCGTCAAGTCCCTAAATCTCCCTGGAGTAAAGGTCGTCGGCTATGAAAGAAATCAGGGAAAGGGAAGCGCCGTTCGAAACGCAATACTCGCATCAAGTGGTGACACCGTTGTCTTTACCGATGCCGACCTTGCCTACGGAGTAGACGTCATATCCACGGCAGTAGCCGAAATCGAGAGCAAGGGGTATAAGCTCGCAGTAGCATCCCGTGCAAAGCATCCAAGGGGATACGAGGGATATACTCCAATAAGAAAGCTCGCCTCAAGAACGTACATAACGTTCTTAAATCTCATCGTTGGAATTAGGATTTCCGATGCTCAAAGCGGTTTTAAGGCATTTGAGGGAGAAGCGGCAAGAAAAATATTCAGCCATTGTCAAACAAACAATTTTGCCTTTGACCTTGAGGTGATACTTTTGGCTCAAAAAATGAAATTGAGCATCTACGAGATGCCGGCAATGATAATCAATCATAGGGAATCTAAGGTCAGTATTTTGAGAGACGCACCGAGAATGCTCAAAGAGGCATTCAAGATAAAAAAACGCGTAAGAAATCTCAAAATATAGCCCATATTTGTCAATTTATCACGAGAAAACAAAAAAAGTGCATATATATATTATTAAATTATGAATTTGCTATTGCATTTTGAAACGAATTGTGGTAATATTGATTAAGAATTACAAAAATTA
>JAZRCO010000017.1:0-13586 GCA_045659855.1 Eubacteriales bacterium
TTTTTTGCCAAGCTTTTTTCTTTGCGGCTATTTCGCCAAAGAAAAAAGCGTTATAGGGGCAAACTAACTATTCATACCAATACTCTTTAGCCGCTTTCTTTGACGGCATAGGCGCAAAGAAAGCTAACAAAGAAACGCCGATGCACCTACGCGGCGGGCGCCACTACTCGTGGAGAGCCACTTTTAAAAAAGTGGACAAAACAACCTATTGGTTAGTGCGAACAAGGTGCTCGACAAATCAAAATTTGAATTTCTTATGTAAATAAAAAATCCCTGCGTGTGCAGGGATTTTTGTTATCTTTTCTTACCCGATTTTTTATTTATCGGTTTATTGAACTTAGGACTTGATTTTGGTATGTTTTTGTTCTTGTTTATGGGTTTTGCTCCACCGTTCTTGCTATTATGTGCCAATTTCGTGGGTGTATTGTGGGATTTGCCGTTTTTGTTCTCACCCTTTTTATCACTTCTTTTCTTGTCGAATTGGGGAGTACGCTCGGGCTTAACAAGGCAATTTCCACCGAATCCGATTAGGTCCTCGCGGCCCGCTTTTATGAGTGCGGAGCGCACCTTGTGTGCGTTGTCGGGCTTATTGAACTGAAGGAGCGCACGCTGCTCGCTCTTCTCCTCATAGCTCGTTGGTGTATATACCTTTTTGCCCGTCAAGGGGTTAATTCCAGTATAGTACATGACCGTTGATGCAGTTCCGGGGGTGGGGTAATAGTCCTGAACCTGCTCGGGAGCGTAGTGCTCCGCCTTTAAGTAGCAAGCGAGCTCAATCGCCTCGTCGACCGTTGAGCCGGGGTGGCTCGACATGAGGTAGGGAACGAGATACTGCTCCTTACCAACCTCGCGGCAAAGCTCAAAATATTTCTTTTTAAATGCGTTATAAACGTCGATGTGGGGTTTACCCATTGAATCGAGAACACGGTCGGAGATATGCTCGGGTGCAACCTTGAGCTGACCTGAAACATGGTCGGCAACGAGCTTTTTGTAGAAGCTATCGTCTTTATCATACATAAGGTAGTCAAATCTAATACCTGAACGGATGAATACCTTTTTTACCTTGGGGAGCTTCTCGATCTTTTCGAGCATTTCCATATACTCGGTGTGGTCAACCTTGAGATTTTTGCAGGGAGTGGGGGCAAGACATTTTTTATTCGAGCACACTCCGTGCTTGAGCTGATGGTCGCAAGCGGGATAGCGGAAGTTAGCCGTTGGGCCCCCAACGTCGTGGATGTATCCCTTAAAATCGGGCATTTCGGTAATGAGCTTCGCCTCGCGTAGAACGCTCTCCTCACTTCGTGAGCGCACGGTTCGTCCTTGATGGAAGGCAAGCGCACAGAAATTGCACGCGCCGAAGCATCCGCGGTTATGAGTGATAGAAAATCTGACCACCTCGATGGCGGGAACGCCGCCGTCCTTTTCGTAGGAGGGGTGATACGTTCTCATATAGGGGAGGGCATATACCTTGTCGAGCTCCTCTCTTTCAAGAGGGGGCATCGGCGGATTTTGGACGAGAATCTTATTGTCGTAATGCTCAATTATTGCTTGTCCGTTTATGCTATCCTGGTTTTTATACTGAATGCCGAATGCGTCGGCATATTTTTTCTTATCCGTTTTGAGCTCGTTGTAATCGAATTCCGCAGCAACGGGATAATGCACCGTGTCCTCGGGATTTGCAAGGTAGCAGGTGCCTCTAACGTCGCGAATCTTTTTTACGGGCACTCCCTTATCGAGAAGGAATGCGATGCGGCGCAAGATATTTTCTCCCATTCCGTAGGTGAGGATATCCGCGCGTGAGTCAACGAGGATGGATCGGCGCACCTTATCGTCCCAATAATCGTAGTGGGCAAAGCGGCGCAATGACGCCTCAAGACCGCCGATAACGATCGGCACGTCACCGTATGCCTCTCTAATTCTATTACAGTAAACGATGGTTGCGCGGTCGGGGCGCTTGCCCATTTTTCCGCCCGCGGTATAGTAATCGTTATTTCTTCTTCGCTTGGCAACCGAGTAGTGCGCGACCATGGAGTCGATATTGCCCGCGGTTACAAGAAAGCCAAGACGGGGTCTGCCGAATTCCTTAAAGGGCTCGGCGCTCTTATAGTCGGGCTGGGAGAGAATAGCGACCCTAAAGCCCTCCGCCTCGAGCACGCGCGAGATTATCGACACGCCAAAGGACGGGTGATCGACGTATGCATCGCCCGTTACGTAAACGAAGTCGGGCCTGTCCCAACCTAAGCTATTCATTTCTTGACGGTTTATTGGAAGAAATCCGAGGTTTTCCGTTTGTTTATTCATTTTCTACTCCTATTTAGAAGTTGTTATATTGAGCGTGGGGAGGATATTATCCTCCCGAATTTAGATTTTTTGCTTTTTGATTCCGAATATTTTGCGCAGCAGTAGCGAAACGAAAGCGGGTGTCTTATAGAGAACGATCTTCATAAATTTTACCTCGAAGTAATTAAAATTGACTATGTAGTCAATTTCATTATATGAAGAAAGCTCTTATTTTGCCAAATCCTTGCTTTCGATAACGAATATGCCTCCCTTTTTGCATGAAACCATTGCGAAGCTATCGAGGACCTCGTTGGAAATTGCAAGGGAGGGATTGCTTCGCTCTAATTTGGCATTGCTCAGGGGGTACTTTGCGCCATCGATGCTAACTCCCTTGGCTTGATTTTCCGCTAAAATGAGTCCGAAATATTTGTAATCGTCCCGGGGAATCAAGAGGGAGGAGCGCTCCTTGAGATATCGCACACGGTTTTTGCCGTCGCATATGCAGGCAAAGATACCGTTGTTTGCAAGTGCCTCGAGCAAATAAAGATTCGAGAGCGTGTGGTCGAGGCGTCCTGAAAGACCGCCGACGATATAGATTTCACTTGCTCCGTTATCAATTGCAGTATCGATTGCAAGCTGAGTATCGGTTTCGTTCTTTTCGGCGGGCACGCGGATTATTTTTGCGCGGGAGCAAAATGCCCTCTCCTTTGTGGAGTCGAAATCGCCCACCACAAAGTCGCATCTTTCGGCATAGCCGAGCGCCTTGGCATTATCGTATCCCGAATCGGCGGCAACTACGAGCGCCTCCTCGGGTATTGGCGATTCAAGTGCGGATTTATCCACATCGCCGCCGATGAAAATGTATGCTTTCATAAAAATTCCTTATTAATTAAATAAACTCTCCAAGGATCTCGTTGCCGTATTGCTCCTTGATGGTTCTTCCGCTTGCGTTGGGGGAGATATATCCCGTGTCAGCGCCGTGGCTTATAAGCAAATTGAAGATTCTTAAAATATCGGAGCGAAGCTCCTCGGTGAGAATGCGGTCGTTACTGCCGTTTGCGGGTAGGATTTGGCGCGCCTGCAAGCAAGCTCTGTTAAGGCAAGCGTTTCCGTAGGAATCTTTTGCGTTAACGTCGGCGCCCATTTCAACGATCCTCTCAAGAATTGCGAACGCATCGTTTGACTCGCTCTCGGAGTTATACACCTCAATGCCGTCGGGGCGGTTTACGTTCCAGCGGCTCTTCATTATTGCACGGTTGATGGCATCGTGAATGACGGGAGCTCTCCAAGAGTTGAGGCAGTCCTCACCCTCAATGAAGTTTACGTCCGGTGAGTAGCCGAGCAAAAGACGGATCATCTCGTTGCTAGCTACCTTAAGTGCAACCTGCAGGGGCGACTGACCGTCGAATTTTTTAGGTGAGCCCTTAAAGGTTGAAAAGATGAGCGAAGGAGTTTTGTCGAGAAGCTCCTTTACGGTGTCGAGGTCGTTTTTTTGAATAGCGGTAAATAATTTTTTCATATTATTTGTTATCCCATTTATTTTTATTTTTCAATGATGCGTATATTTCAAGGAAGCTGTCGTGGCGCGATTTTGAAATATCTCCGTTTCTCACAGCTTCAAGTATAGCGCAGCCCTCCTCCTTGGTGTGGGAGCATTTGGTATAGCGGCAAAGACCGATATAGTCGCGGAATTCTCGCATATTGTAGGCGAGATCCTCCTTGTCAAAGAAATTAAATCTTTCAAAATCGAGGAGTGAAAAGCCGGGTGTGTCGGCGATGTATCCCGTGTTTTCTATATCGCTTATGGGGTAGAGCTCAACGTGGCGCGTGGTGTGGCGTCCGCGCTGGATCTTTGCGCTGATGGTATTTGTGGTGAGTGAAAGACCGGGGAAGAGTGCGTTAAGCAGCGTGGATTTTCCAATTCCCGATGCGCCCGCAAAGGCACTCGTTTTGCCCACGAGCTTCTCGCCCACGTATTCTCTTATTGCCTCGGTGCCCTCTCCCGTTTTTGCGCTGAGGACAAAGCAGTCAAAGCCCGCCTTCACATATACGTCCTGCAGCTCTCTTGCGTAATCGGGTGCGAGGTCGCATTTGCCGATAATGATAACGGGCTCGATGTCGTTGTGCTCCGCTATGCATATGAGCTTATCGATGGTGGGAATAACGGGCGCGGGGCTTGCCGCCGCCATCGAGATGAACATAACGTCGAGATTCGCCATGGGCGGACGAATCAGCTCGTTTTTGCGTTCGAGGATATCCGTTATTCTTATATCGTTATTCTTCGCATCGTTTTCGGCAAGTGAATGGTCGGTGTATACGAGCTCAACGTTGTCACCTACAAGGGGCTTGATGTGGTTGTGACGAAAGGACCCACTTGCCGAGCAGGTGATCAATGACGAAGCCAAGGGGGACGGGGTGTCGAAGTGAGCGCTATGCACTTCATTATCGACGAGCTTTATTGTATAAAGACCGCCAACGCCCTTTAAAATCTTTCCGTGTGTTCTATATTCCATTCTATTTGTGTTTCCGTTTCTGTTGATAAGTATGTTGGATGCTCGTTAACTGTATCGCTTGGGGAGATGATGAACCAAACTCCGAGCGAGAGGAGTATAACGAGGATGAGCGCCGCTATTACGCCGAGCATGATGGGGATGATATTTCCGCCATTCGATTCTCGCAGCTCGCTTGCGTTGTCAATAACCACCGTGTTGGATGCGGGTGGGATTGGCTTGTGGGGGTGCTGTGCTTGGATCGGTCCCGAGGGAACTCGCATGGGACCCGACTGTGAGCGAATAGGACCCGACTGTGAACGAATAGGTCCTGACGGTGCACGAACGGGACCCGAGGGTGCGCGAACGGGACCTGAGGGCGCGCGTGTGGGTCTTCCCATATTGTCGGAATTGGGGCCTGTAACGATAATGGTCTTATCCGACATCTCGATCTCTCTTCCGTACAAGGGACCCGACTGTGCCGAGCTCTTCTTGATGTGGGGGAGATTGTTGCCTATCTCGTTTCCTCGGTCGTTGAGAGGATAGAAGGTTCGGTTTGAAACGTTTGGCGCATTCGTGTGCGCTTTGCGCTCGATGATACGGTATCTACTCGAATTTTTCTCGTTTCCGAATACCGTTTTCTCATTTTGACGGAGAGCACGAATGTCCGTTAGCATCTCCATTGCGGTTGCATATCTCTTTTTCGGATTTTTCTCCATAGCGCGCAAGATGATTTGCTCAAGACCGATGGAAATGTCGGGTCTGTATACGCTTGGTGGGGTGGGCTCCTTATTGATTTGCATTTTGGTGACCTCGGTGGGATCGTCGTGATAGAAGGGAAGACGGTTTGTCATCGCCTCATAGAGCATAACGCCGAGGGAATATAGATCGCTCTCCGCTTGCGGTGCTTTGCCCTGCGCTTGCTCGGGGCTCACGTAATAAACCGTGCCGAGCGCCACGTCGCTCTTTTCCTTGGAACGGTCGAGCATGGCGTCAAGACGGGCAATGCCGAAGTCCGCCACCTTGATGCTACCGTTTTGCAAAAGGATGATGTTTTGGGGCTTGATATCGCAGTGAACGATATTCTTGGAGTGGATATAGTCGAGTGCCGAGAGGATTTGTGTGGCATAATAGATGACCTCTCTTTCGGGGAGGGCGCCACGGTGGTCCACGTGCTTTTTAAGTGTAATGCCCTCGACGTATTCCATAATGATGTATTTAGTGCTGTTTGTGATAACAGTGTTATAGACCTGTACTATATTGGGGTGGGAGAGAAGACTGAGGGCGGTCGATTCGTTCACGAAAAGCTTTATTTGACGGGCATTGTGCTCGAGCTTTTTGTTCATCATTTTAATGGCTACGGAGCGTCCTGAAACTTGGTCGTATGCGCCGTAAACGGTAGCCATGCCGCCGATGCCGATAACGTTTACAATGGTATATCTTCCCTCAAAGGTTTGGCCTATAAAGCTATCGTATGCTTTCATTTTGCCACCTCCGTTTCCTTGGTGTTGAGGAGGACGGCTGACACGTTATCGGTGCCACCCGCTTCGTTGGCAAGACTTATGTATGCGAATACCTTTTCTTGAATGCCGATGGGGAGGAATGCAACCTTTGCGAGCTTTTCCTTGCTCAAAAGGCCGTGCAAGCCGTCCGAGCAAAGAAGGAAATAAGTGTCCGCCTTCTTGGGAATTCTCACAAAATCGATGTCGGGCTCAATCTCATCCTTGATGCCGAGCGCTTTGGTGATGAGATTTCTTTGAGGATGATTCTCCGCCTCTTCCTTGGTTATTTCTTTATTGTCAACAAGCATTTGGACGTAGGAGTGGTCCTTTGAGAGCTGCTTGATGCTTCTTTTTTTGATCATATAGATACGGCTATCGCCAACGTTTACGTAAAACAATTTGGATTTGGGCTCGCAAAAAACTGCAGCGTTTATTGTACAGCCCATTCCGAAGAGGGAGAGATCCGCTCTCGCCTTTTCCAATATTGCGGCATTTGCCTTAACGATGCTTTGGTTGATTGCATTTTTTACCTTTTTAGAGTCGAAGCCCGATGCCTCAAGCTCTTCAGCGAATGCTATCATTGAGTTCATGAACGTGCTCTCGCCGATCTCGGAGGCGATCTTTCCTCCTGCGGCGCCGCCCATTCCGTCACAAACGACTGCGATAGTTATTCCGTTTTTTAAGCAAGTGATGCCAATGCAATCCTCATTGACCTCTCTTACAAGACCTCTATCGGTCAATCCGTAAATTTCCATAAACTAAATATCTCCTCAGTCGTTGCTTTCTTTTTTCATTTCATCGCGGCGGAGCTGTCCGCAGGATGCGTTTATGTCCGCGCCGAGTGTTCTTCTCACCGTTGCGCGAATGCCCTTTTCCTCGAGTACCTTGGCGAATCTTTTTATCTCCGCCTTGCCGCTCTTCTTGAAATCTCTTTCCTTTACGGGATTTACGGGAATGAGATTTACGTGGATGGGCATAGTACTGCTTTTTGTTCTCAACTTGGAGTTGAGCTTTTTTGCAAGAGCGAGAGCGTTTTCTTCGCTATCGTTCTCTCCTGCGATAAGGGTATATTCAAACGAGATTCTTCGTCCCGTTTTGTCAAAGTACGCTTTGCAGGCGTCAAGGAGCTCGTCAACTCCCCATTTTTTGTTGACGGGCATTATTTTGCTTCTAATCTCGTCGCTTGATGCGTGCAACGAGATGGAGAGGGTTATTTGAAGGTCCTCCTGTGCGAGCTGATATATCTTATTAACGAGTCCGCAGGTGGAGAGGGATATGTGTCTATATCCTATGTTCAAGCCGTCCTTGTGACCTACAAGGCGCAAAAACTTTATAACGTTGTCGTAGTTGTCGAGCGGCTCGCCGATTCCCATCATTACGATGCCGTCGATTCTTTCACCGATGTCGAGCTGGGCGGCGATGATTTGTCCGAGTAGCTCACTCGGCTCAAGGTCGCGCACCTTTCCGCCGATCGTGGAGGCGCAAAATGCACAACCCATTCGGCATCCGATTTGCGAGGATATGCAAATGGTGGTGCCGTGCTCGTATTTCATTACTACGCTCTCAACACAGTTGCCGTCGTCAAGCTCGAAAAGATATTTTACTGTTCCGTCAAGCGAGGACACGAGCTTTCTTCTTATTTTGGGAAGAGAATATTTTGCATTCTCGAATATTTTTTCCTTCGTCTTGGCGGAAAGATTCGTTAAATCAGCGGGGGAAATGCCCTTGTGCATCGGAGCAAATATTTGCTTTGCTCGGAATTTTGCCTCGCCTATCGATACTATAAAGCTCTCAAGCTCTTCATATGTATAATTGAGAAGATTTTGCATTTTGTGTGCCTCCTTTCAGGTTTTGTTGGGAATTTAGTTTACGTTTAGGCGCTCAAGCGGTGGGAAAGTTAGTTTGCGTTTAGGTCGCCTACGCGGCGGGCGCCACCTTTGAAAAGGTGGACGAAACAATCGAGCGAGTTTGAGCTGGGTTTGCGTAAATTTTCGACAATTCCTAAAGGAATTATCGGTACGCTCAATAAAATCCTCTTACGAAAATGAATTTTCGCCGCGGATTTTACCGACCGTACTACGAAAACCAATTCTATGAATTGATTTTCTAAAATTTACTTACTTTGTACTGTGCAATAAAATAAGTGTGAACAACAAAAGAGTTAGTTGAAGTAGCAAGTGTAAACCAATTTTCGTAGGGGCGGATGTCCTCGACCGTCCTCTTTTTCAAACTAACCTTTATCAATTCTTTCTAATCAACTTTGCGATAAAGAAGCCGTCAGTGTGATGGCGATGCGGCAGGAGAGTAATCATACCGCTATCGACTTCGAGTTCACCCACGGAGAAGGGGACAAGCTCAAAGGAAGGATGATTTTGAAGGAAATTATTAACGACGTTTTCGTTCTCACAAGGGAGGACGGTACAGGTCGAATAGACGAGTATTCCGCCGACCTTAAGATATTTTGAAACGTTGTCAAGAATATCGTACTGAATTTCGGGCAAACGGGCGCTCTCGGCGGGGTCCTTGTAGCGAATCTCGGGTTTTTTCGAGATGACGCCAAAGCCCGAGCAGGGAACGTCACAAATGATTTTATCCGCGGTACCGAAAAGCTCCTCGATGGGCTTCCTTGCATCGTGTGCACGGGTTGAAATGATGGAGATTCCAAGTCTTTGTGCGCCGCTTTCAACGAGCGAGAGCTTGTTCTCGTGGATATCAAAGGCAAGGATTTTGCCTTTATTGTTCATAGTCATAGCCGCGCCGAAGCTCTTTGAGCCGGGGCACGCGCAAACGTCGAGGACGCATTCGCCCTCCTTTGCATCGAGCGCACGAATGCATATTTGCGATGCCTCGTCCTGAACGGTAACACGGCCGTCCTTGAGGCAATCGAGCTCACTGACGGCGGCGCTATCCACGGTGATGCCGTCGGGTGAGAAATCGGTAATTCTTGCGTTACTAAGCTCGTTTAAGATTTGCTCGCGAGTGGTTTTGAGATTATTGACTCTCAAGGTCATCGGAGCGATTTGAGAGAACGCGTTGAGCATGCTCTCACATTCAAAAAGCGGATAGGCATCCAAAAGAGCTGAAACGAGCGGCTCGCCCACCGAATATTTGACCGAGAGATATTTCACGGGCTCGGTGGCTTTATCGGGAAATGCTATCGCCTTCTCGCCCTCTCGCAGGTAGGTGCGCAAAATGGCGTTAACAAAGCCCTTTGAGCGCTTGTTACAAAGATTTACCGTTTCGTTTATCGCCGCAAATGCGGGGATCTTGTGCATATATCTAAGCTGATAGATGCCAAGTCGAAGTATATGGCGGGTTTCCTTTTCGATCTTACTGTTTGGTATGGACGAAAGGGCCGCTATTATGTGATCGAGTGTGATTTTTCTCTCGAGAACACCGTAAACGAGCGCGGTGACGAGCGAACGGTCGGCACCTGAAAGTTCATTTCTCTTGATCGCGGTATCGAGAGTGATATTTGAATATCCGCCACTCTCACATCGTTGAAGAATCTCAACGGCGAGAGTACGGGCAGTTAAGGTTTTCTTCTCCATTATCTATTAGTGTTTGTTAGCGTCTTCTTCTACCGCCGCCCGTTGCGATGAGCACGAAGCGGAGAAGGGAGAGAACTGACGAGATGAGCGCTGCAACGTAGGTCAAGGCGGCAGCACGGAGTACGCGCTTTGAGCCGTCGAGCTCGGTTGCGCTATATATTCCCATATCCGTGAGGCAAGCCATAGCTCTATGGGATGCATCAAACTCAACAGGGAGGGTTACAAGCTGAAAAATAGTTGCAAGTGAATAGGAGGCGATTGCAAGGAGTATCAATGTTCCCGACATTTCAACGGGAACGAAAAAGCTGAGCAAAAGGAAAATGAACGCCATAGGAGAGCCAAAGTTACAAATCTTAACGATGGACGCTCTCATTTTGATGGGAGCATAATTCTTTGCATACTGAACGGCATGTCCTGCCTCGTGAGCCGCAACGCCTGCCGCCGCAATGCTTGTGGAGGCATAGGTCGAGTCGGAGAGGCGGATGACATTAGCTCTCGGGTCATAATGGTCGGAGAGATTACCCGCTACGCGCTCGATTCTAACGTTATATACTCCGTGGTGGTGCAAAACTCTCTCAGCTACCTGCGCGCCCGTCAAGCCGCTTGCTGAAATCACCTTATTATATTTATCGAACGTGGAATTAACGTTGATTGATGCCCAAAGTGCAATAATAATGCCTGGGAGCAAAAGGATTATTGTGGGATCGAAAAACATATCTTTATTCCTTTCTTTAAGTTAGTTGAGGATATCTCCATCGTTTATTTTTCTACCGCGGATGAAGTCGCCCGCGCTCATTCTACCCTTGCCCTCGGGGAGGAGCTTGTGAACGTAGATGGAGCCGCGCGCACAGGAGATGCGGATTTTTTCGTTATCACTTGAGATTACCTTTCCAACGACCTCGTTTACGCTTTCTCTTTCACAAACCGTACTCTCAACGATTTTTAAGAGCTTGCCGTCTTGCAGGTGAGTGAACGCGAGGGGAATAGGGGAAAGACCTCTTATAAGGTTGTGAACGGTATCGCAATCCTTGCGGAAGTCGATAAGACAATCCTCCTTGGTTATTTTTGAGGTGTGAGTTGATTTTGAGTGGTCTTGAGGGATGGGTGTAATCTCGCCCCTCTCAAGACCGTCCACGGTCTTTTGGAGAAGATCGGCGCCGAGCGCACCGAGGCGGTCGTGGATAATTTCAAAATTATCGTTTTCGGCGATCTCGCATTCCGCCTTGAGAAGCATATCACCCGTGTCGAGACCCTCCGCCATAAACATGGTGGTAATGCCCGTTATCTTTTTACCGTCGATTATCGCCTGCTGCATGGGAGCCGCACCGCGATATTCGGGTAAAAGGGAGCCGTGCACGTTAACGCATCCGTATTTGGGATAGTCGAGAACGTTCTTGGGCAATATTTTGCCGTATGCTACAACGGCAATGAGGTCGGGATCGAGCTCGGAGAGAAGGGAGGCGAACTCCTCCGTTCTTAATGAGTTTGGTTGATAAACGGGAATGCCCCTCTCGAGTGCATACACCTTGACGGGAGGGGGAGTGAGGACGTATCCTCGTCCCTTGGGCTTATCGGGCTGGGTAACGACGCCTATAACGTCGTATCCGTTTTCACACAAGCCCTTGAGTGAAAAGAGTGCAAAGTCGGGTGTGCCCATAAAAAGTATCTTCATAAGCAAATGACCTCCTTAAAATGCTGTTTTATAATTACTGATCGTCAGGAGTAACGGTTTCTATCTCGGTTGCAATGTCGATATAGAGCTTGCCGTCAAGGTGATCGATCTCGTGACAAAGTGCGCGAGCCAAGAATTCCGAAGCGGTTATCTCATACTCCTCACCGTGTCTATTGGTAGCTCTTACGGTAACGTGCATGGGACGCTTAACCGTGCCCCATTTGCCGGGTACGGAAAGGCAGCCCTCAGTTCCAACCTGCTCGCCCGCATAGGCGATTATCTTGGGATTGATGAGCTCGATGAGGTTGCCCTCCTCGACCTCGACAACTGCGATTCTTCTCATAATGCCCACCTGTGGACCTGCAAGACCAACGCCCTGCGCATCGCGCATGGTTTCCGCCATATCGTCAAGGAGGCGGTGGATCTTGGGTGTAATTTCATCTATGGGACGGCAACGCTTTCTGAGAATTTCGTCGCCCACCTTTACTATTTTGAGTTTTGCCATTGTTTTTTATTCCTTTATATTAGAGTAGTTTTACAGCGACGAGGGATTAAAATCTATCGAGAGCTGCGGTTCGTTTTTCTTTCTTGTTCCGAATGCCGAGTATATTTGAGCGAACATCTCGCGCGACTGCTTGTTGAGCTTGCATTTGATTATCATTCGCATGCGGTATTTGCCGTCGAGCTTATAGACGGGTGCCTCGAACGGCCCGTAGCAAACGAGGGGAATGCCCTTGAATTCTTCCGCCATTTTTTGACGGATCATATCCGAGAGCATCTTCGAATCCTTCATTACTGCGCTCTCCACCATACCCGAGAGCGTGAGGAGTGCTATATCGCAAAACGGGGGATACGAAAGGAGCTTTCTCGTTTGTATCTCGTTTTTAAAGAAGGTCTTGTAGTCTTGCTCGCAAGCGAGCGCAATGACGTCGTGGTCGGGATTCATTGTTTGTATGAGTGCTTTACCCTCCTTATTGGAGCGTCCCGCTCTTCCGATGACCTGGGTGAGCATTGAAAAGGTCTTTTCGTTTGCTCGGTAGTCGTTGAGGTAGAGTGAGGTGTCAGAATTAAGCACGCCAACGAGTGTAACGTCGGGAAAATCGTGTCCCTTTGTTACCATTTGTGTGCCAAGAAGGATGCTTGCTTTATGGTTTCTGAAATCCGTGAGCATATTGTCATAGGAATGCTTTGAGGTGGTCGTGTCCGTATCCATTCTTATGGTGCTAACGCTCGGATAAAGCTCGCTGAGCTTTTTCTCGATGAGCTGTATGCCTATGCCCATGGGCTTGATATGCTCGTTTCCGCAGCTTTCACATGCGGTCGGAACGGGCATTCGCTTTCCGCACCAGTGACAAACGAGCTCGGTGCGGTGATAGTTTCTATCCGTATGATGCGTCATCGATACGGAGCAGTTCGGGCAGGTGACGGGAGTTCCACACGAGGCGCAGCTCACGAAATTGTGATATCCTCTTCTATTCAAAAAGAGGATGGCTTGCTCTTTCTTGTGGAGCGCTTCTCCTATTTTATCAAGGAGGTGGAGGGAAAGACTCGTATCGTTTCCCGCGCGTATCTCCTCGCGCATATCCACTATCTCAACGCTTGGAAGACGTGCGTTGCCGTATCGATTCTTGAGCTCGATGAGGGTGTAAGCGCCGTCAACGGCCTTTTTATAGCTCTCGACGGAAGGCGTTGCCGATGCGAGAAGCAAAAGGGAATTAGTCCTTGCGCTCCTGAATCGCGCCACGTCGCGTGCGTGATATTTGGGATTGTTATCCGATTTATAGGTGTGCTCCTGCTCCTCGTCGATGATGATAAGACCGAGATTTTGAACGGGAGCGAAAACGGCACTTCTCGTGCCGATAACGAGGTCCGCTTCTCCGCGCCTTATCTTCATATAAGCATCAAGGCGCTCGCCCTGTGAGAGGGAAGAGTGGATTATTGCCACTCTCGAGCCGTAGCGCGAGCAAAAGAGCTCGACCGTTTGCGGTGTGAGCGATATCTCGGGAATGAGCATTATGGCGCCCTTGCCCTCGCTCAATGCGTGGTCGATTATCTTCATCATAACGCAGGTCTTTCCGCTTCCCGTCACTCC
>JAZRCO010000018.1:0-17596 GCA_045659855.1 Eubacteriales bacterium
AGTAGGTGGATCAACGAGAATGCCACAGGTCAAGGAAATGATCATAAGAGAATACGGCAAGCCCCCGATCACAAAGAATATCGACGTAGATACGATAGTAGCGGCAGGAGCGGCAATGCAAGCACAGCTTTGCAAGGAGAATGTACTCGTAATAGGCGGTCCTGCAGCAAGAAGTAGCGCAAGAATCGGCGGAGCACCCGTAGGAAACACGGGCGGTCTTGTAATTCGTGCTGCCGACATTCAGGATATCACGGCACATAGTCTTGGTATGCTTGCTGTTTCCAAGAATGATGAGAACGAATACGTTAACAGTATCATCATTGAAAAGAACAGTAAGATGAATCAGGAGTTCGGTAAGAAATATCAGTTGAGCGGCGACAAGCTTGACGTTTACGTACTTCAGGGCGAATCCAAATCTCCTTATGAAGCAACCTTGCTTTATAACTACGAGATTTCAGGAATGCCCAAGGGACAAAAGAACGCATTCACAGTTAACTTCCTTTACAACAATAACGGTGTTGTTGAGGTTAATGCGAGACTTGATAACGGCACGTTGCTCAAGGCGCAAAAGCGCGATATTACAGAGTCCATAACCGAGATAATTGCGAGATTGACCAAAGAGCGTGAAGAAGCCAAGAAGAATGCTATTAGAGATATTGAGGTTATGTTCATGCTCGATACCTCGTACAGTATGGAAGGTAATCCCATGAGACAGGCGAAGAATGCTATGCATGACTTCGTATCCAACTTGAATTTGGCAAACACAAAGGTTGCTATCCTCGACTTTGCGGATAAAAGCCGTTGGGCATGTAACTTTACAAATGACGCATACACATTGAAGAGAACCATTGATAGCTTGGACGTTGACGGACCTTGCGGTATTTGTAACGCTGAAACACCTCTTAGAAATCGCGGTAACGACTTTAGAAATAGCCAGGCAGCGAAGATTATCGTAGTTTTGACTGACGGTATTTGGCAGGATCAAAACACCGAGATTCGCGCAGCACAAAATTTGAAGGACAAGGGAATTCAAATTTACGCAGTTGGCTTTGGCGGTGCCGATGAAGGATTCTTGAGACAAATCGCCTCCGAAAAGGGAGCAAGAAAGATAGACCTTAGCAAGCTTAGTAGCACGTTTAAGGAGATTGCGTCCAGCATCGCTACCGAAATGTCATAAAAGGAGTTATTATGTCACAGTATGAAATGGATAGGGAAATAGAAATCGTTAGAGATAGCATCATTCAGTTATCGAAGCGCAAATACATTCGCAAGAGCGAATTGATCAATTTGCTTCGTGGCTGTCGAAATAACGAGCTTTCATTAGAGGATATCGAGAGGATAATGCTTGATATTATCGATGATGACGTTGAGTATATAGACGATACTTCCACAAGCAATCCATTTCATACATGCACAACTCTCCAAGATGAGCTCATTAATCTTGGATATGAAGACCTCTTCGACTATCTAAAGGTCGATAACGAAATAACTCTTGAAGAAATCACTTTGGAGTATCAAAGACAGCTCACCGTTAAAGAGCAGGATAGATGCTACGGCTTGATTGGCTTGATCCTTAACGATAACGATACCTTTGAGTTATATAGAAATATCATTCTTTTGAAGCTTGTTATGAACGAATTGGCTGACAAAAGACGAAAAGGTATTATAGACATTTCAAAGGACGAACGCGCCCAGCTTGTTAATATGTCCATAGTGACAGCGTTTTTAGAAGAGAAAAAAGCGGAGCTTTTGATTGATAAAGCAATTTCGGAATACGGATTGACCGTGGACGAAACAAACGAGCGCGCGAATACAATAACTGAAGATTTAGAAATTTCCTCACCGCTCAATAAGCGGGACGGTGTGGAGAAGAAAGAAAAAACGTTTGATGAATTTTTGATTCCTTCACAAAATGACAATGATCATCAGGGTGAAGAAAAATCCAACGTTATTAGAAAATCAATAAAAGAATAAAAAACCTTACGGAGGTTAAGTATGGCGGACAATAAATTGAGAACAAGGGAAGAATTATTGCTTCCTGAATATAACTATTACGTATTTTTTAAGATCGAGCCCACCGAAAAGGACGTTGCAAAAATAGAAAAGCTCATCCAGGCGGAAAATAACAAATGGACTCAGGGCTTGCCTATTCAAAGACGTTATAAGGAGCTTTTGCCCGACGTAAAGAAGGTGTTGCTCGAGGATAAGGCATTCGATCCAAAAACAGGCGACTATACGATCACCAACGCACGTGCTAAGGAGCTTGACAATGCTAAAAAGCTCAAGCTCGGCGATGCTGCAAAGCTCATTATCAGTATGGCTAATAATAAGGGCCGTTTGTATAAGAGCGAGTTGAATACGATCGTAAGCTCCGAAAAGATCAAATGGTTCACAATTGCCGATCTTGAAAATATCGTAAACGACTTAACCAAGCAGGGTGTTAAATATATCGACGACACACAGTCCGTAATCGATTTTAGTAACTATAAAAAGATAGAGAGCTATCTTACAACAGCGTCAACGAATTCATTGTATGACCTTTTGGGACTTACCAACACGTCATCTATTGCTGATTTCGCGGCCGCTATTAAAGCAACAAACGCAAAAAATGCTCCCCAAAAAACTACTCCCAAGGGAACCGCGGTTGACAAATTGCTCGGCTTGGCGCAAATAGTTTTTAAAACCGAGGATTCAAAGAAGAAATACGATGACTATTTAGCCATCAAAAAAGAGGTTTGGGACGACCTTGAAATGCGTCAGTCACACGGTATTAAGGAGATCACACTTGATGAGTTCCTTGGATATGCCGAAAAGATCAAAGCATTTTTGAAAATGCCCATTGACCAAGTCGAGGTTTATTTGGCAGCAGGTCTTAAGCAGTTTAAGCTCATCGTTGTCGGCGGCGACGGCGCAACCGATATCGACCTTGAAATTTGTCCCTATCCCGAGTGCGGACGAGCATATAGAGTATATAAGGGAAAGAGTGAGAAAACTTGTCCTCACTGTGGCAAGCCCTTGGAGATTCTTTGTTGGAACTGTGCAAATACCATGCCTTATACAACAAAGAGCAAGGTGTGTCCCACTTGTGGCGGCACTGCACAAAGCAAAACTCTTTTCGATGCAAGAGTTGAGGACGTGGATAAGATTCTCCGCATGCCCACGTGTAATATTATTGACCTTCGCTCCGCATTGGCAAACCTTAAAAACGTTCTTCCCAAGTATAATTCCGTACCCAACTCATTGATTGCCAAAAAGGTCAATGAATACGAGGGCGAGATCAACAAGAAAATTAAAGAGGAAGAAACAACGGGTGTCAACTACAAAAAGGACGTAGCTGATATCCAAAAGGAAATGGCTGCAAAGAACTATATGAGAGCATCCAGTCTCGCGGCCAGTCTCAAAACGAAATATCCCACTTATAACACCTCAAATACCGACGGTCTTATAGGTGACATTAATAAAATATTGGATTCCGCAAAGATGCTTGTTCAACAGGCAAAGACCTATATGGCTCACAACAACGAGAGTCAGGTCATCGACTGTGCGTCCAAGGCCCTTGCAATATGTGCCGACTATCACGAGGCGCGTCAAATATTGCCTCCTCCCGCGGCACCCGCTAACGTTAGATTGACATTGACAAAGAACAACTCAGTTCGTGTTGACTGGACAATTACCGGTAGCCAAAACTTGACCTCCTTCTCCGTAATTAGAAAGGTAGGTTCAAAGCCCGTTAACAGTAATGACGGTGAGTGCCTTGAAAAGGGTCTTACCATCAACTTCTTCGAGGATGCCCACATAGTTTCGGGTACTCCTTATTACTACGCAGTATTTGCCGAGAGATGCGGCAAGCCCTCCGCAGTAATTCCTTGTCCAACCCCTGCACAAGTATTTATGGACGTTGAAGACGTTCAGCAAGAGCTTGTAATGGGCGTTATCAAGGTTAAGTGGAATGCTCCTCATAACCTCAAGAGCGTTGAAGTATGGAGAAAGGAAGGCCCCGTGGCTCCTTCCACCCCCGGTGACGGTACAAGACTTACAAACGCAACTCTCGAGGGCTTTACCGATAATACGTCCGCTAATCAGTGCGGCTATTTGATTCTTGCCGAATACGATATGGGCGGCACCAAGAAGCAGTCGCTCGGTATTAGATGTGTATTTAAGAAATATCAGCAGCTTCAAAAGCTTGATGATTCAAAGATCATTCCGTTAGCAAGTGGCGAGTTTATGCTCGATGCAAAAACAACGGGCGATCAAAAGCTCTCCATCGTTTATTGCAAGGAGCGCGTATCGTGCAGACTCGATACAGTTTTGCCCTTGAACAATTTCAACGTTCTTTGTAAGAACGCATCAATAGCAAACGTAAACTACGATATGCAGCAAAATATGCTGTTTAAGTTGCCTCCCAATTTAATTTGTTGGGCATATCCCATGGTGAGCAACGATCAGCTCTTTGCTTTGTCAGCTCCTGTGCTCGTAAGTACGATAGCCGGTATTAAAAACGTTTCATTTAATAATATGAACGGCTCTCTTAAGCTTACAGGTATCGTTGATCCCGGTATCAAGAACGTAATTATTAAGGTCAGCCATAATAAATTCCCGCTTGACATCAATGACGAGGGAGATAAGTTTACAGTTTCACGCGATCGCTTCGAGGTAGAGAACGGCGCAATTATCAAGCTCCAAGAGGAGACGATGAACTACATAAGCGTCTTTACCGAAATTGAGCAAAACGGTAAGATTGCATATACGAGAGCGATTCCGATCAGCGATGAGCCCATCGGTGCATTGAGAAGAAAGACGGTACAGTACGCAATGGATTATACCGTATCCTCTTCAAAGAAATTCCCAATCACTATTAAGTTCTCATCGGACGAGGAGGCAGTGCTTCCGAGATTGTGCATTGTAAAGGGATTCCCAAGTCCCATGGATAAGAGTCAGGGTCAGCTTGTTGAAAAGATCGAGCCCATTACCTTAACAAAGGGATTCTTCTCCAAAACTTACACGGCTAAATGTACGGTAATGGTTCAACCCGATGCGCGCAACGTCAAGTTCAAGCTTTTCGTTGACGACGATACCGTGAAGCACATTCAGCTCAAGCAGGTAATCAACTTAAAGTAAAATTCATTGGCAGGAGGTAGTATTCGATGATATATAATTCGTCAGTAAAGGTTATAGAAGGAATGGAGCTTTTGGATAAGGTTCCCGCTGCTGCGCAAGCAAAGCAGGCGCCATCGAATGCTACTCCGAGACCAATAAACGTAACGTTCCAAGGTAAAAATGCAGCAGGACAAGCCGATCATTTCGTCTTGACCGAAAAGCTGTTAAGCCAACACTTGATGCTTATCGGAGGAATTGGCTCGGGTAAGACCAATACCTTCAACCAGCTGCTTCAAGATATCATTCCTCAGTTAACGTCAAAGGACGTTATGATCATATTTGATACGAAGGGTGATTTCTATAAGGAGTTCTATCAGCCGGGCGACGTCGTTATCAGTAATGATGCCACCGCAAGAGGACCAAGGGGCATTGATTATTGGAATATTATAAACGAGCTTGAAAACGACGGTCATTTGACCGAAAACGTTATCGAAATTGCCAATGCCTTGTTTGTGGATAAGCTCAAAAATTCAGGAGACTCCTTTTTCCCGAATGCCGCAAAGGATATAGTAACCGCAGTGTTGTATCACTTTGCGGTTAATAAGGGTAAGATAGCGGCAAACAATGAAATGTTGGCAAAATGCTTTCAAAAGTCCACTCGCGAATGGTACACCGCCTTGCTCAAATCATATCCTCAATATGCGGCAATGACAAGCTATATTCCCGAGGATGCTCCCGGACAGGCGCTTGGCGTTTTAGCTGAGATTCAGCAGGTAATCAGACAGGTGCTCGTGGGAAATTTTGCAAAGCCGGGAACTTTGTCCATACGCGATTTGGTTAGAAATAAGGGTGGCAAAAAGATCTTTATCGAATACGATATCGGAGTTGGCTCAATGCTCACACCGATATATAGCTTGCTTTTTGACTTGGCTATCAAGGAAGCGTTGTGTAGATCCAAGAGTGACGGAAACGTTTTCTTCGTCGTTGACGAATTTAAGCTCTTGCCCAACCTTCAGCATATAGACGATGCTGTTAACTTCGGTAGAAGCTTGGGTATCAAGTTTATGATAGGTATTCAGAATACCGACCAGATCATTGAAGCATATAACGAAAACATGGCAAAGAACATTTTTTCGGGATTTTTAAATCAGTTTTGTTTCAAGGTTAGTGACTATTCAACAAGAAATTATATAAAAGAAAGAGCCGGCGAAAATAGAAAATGTACGACTCTTAAAACCACCACCGTACAGGAGCTGGTTGAAACTGCCAACGTCGTCGAAGACTGGGACGTTGCGCGGTTGTCATTGGGAGAGGCAATTGTAATGTTAAACAACTCTCCGCCATTTAAATTTGGCTTTAAAGAATTTATTAGTAGAAAATAAAACGATGTAGGTGTATTATGGGATTATTGGACATGATTGTGGGCTCACTGTCGGGAGGCGGCAGTAGAGTTGTGAATTTAGATTCATCGTTAGGCAACGTGCTCATCACGGGAAATTCACCCCGCGGTAGTCAAACGATAATGCGTAACTATGCAATCGATACTCTTTATAAAAGCGGATCAGTCATCATATTTAAGGATTCCCGTAGCGGATTCTCGGCATATCCGTCAGTAGTTGCAAGTAACTCGATGATATATTCGATCAACGACGAGGACGGTGCTATAACCGAGGATATTGACGTGCTCTCATGCTTTTCGGACTCCGAGTGCAATCAGTACATAATAAATATGTTTGACAAGTATAGTGAGCTCGAGCGAAGCAAGAGAATGAGCTATCAAAACTACGTTTCTTTGATTAGAGCACTCTTGAAAAAGAGGGGAAGACAGCTCAAGTTTTGCGACTTGGAGCGCTATACTATCGAGGAAATAGAAGACCTCAATATGTCAATCAATATGCCCGACACTGAACGAAATAGAAACGAAAGATTTTTGAACAGTATCCGCCCCGACATCAGAGAGCTTGAAGCGTATTTCTACGACTTCACTAATAACTCGGTTGGCGAGATACTTTCGGGTAGCAAGTCTTTAGCAAGAATCCTACAAACCAAGGAGGTTCTTGAGATTACTCTCGACTTTACCTCCAAGCCCAAGGAATCGCAAATTATTATGAGCGCGATCATTGATAATATTTGCCGATTCAATATTTCGTCCATCGGTAAAAGTGTTCTTTCCGTAGTGGTAACTGATATAGCTAACGAGCATTTGATAGAAGCAGGTGTTAGCAAGCTTGTCAAAGCCAATAACTGTCAAGTATTGTATACCGTTACCGACATTTCAAACTTGATAGAAAAATCTAACGAATGGGTAGAATATGCGGATAGCTACTTCTTCTTCAAGCAAAACTCCAATAAGAATAAGGAATTTTGCTCCGAGTTTTTCGGAACATATGAAAGAAGAAAGGTTTCTCAAACACGAAACAATCCAACGTTTTGGTCCGCTATTCAAGGAAAGGGCTCGTCAAGCGTCGGCACAACGACCACGACCGAAAAGGAGAGGGTATATTTGCCCGATGTGTTTGCCGGCTTGAATGAAAACGAAGCAGTTTACTACTTTAAGAGTACCAACGAGCATTCAAGATTAACAGTATATTAATTGAAGAAAAAATGAGAATCGACACCTAAGTTGAAAAAGAAAAATAAAGGAGAATTCGTATGAGTAAATTTACTTGTCCATATTGTTACGGAGAACATTCAGTTAATGAGTGTGATATGACATGCTCGTTTAACATTCCTGGAAAGAAAGATGCCTTGTGTAGAAACAAGGTTCAAAAGGATGATGAGGGCTGGATCCCTCAGCAAAATAAATCAAAATGCTTGAAATGTACTGAGGCGCGCAAGCGTATCTACTGTCCTGTTTGCACGCGTTCGGACGGCAAAAAGTTCGAAATTCCCACAGGATTCTTATCCGGCACAAGTCTTCCCATCGCGTTGATTGGTGCTAAGGCATCGGGTAAATCCAACTATATCGGCGTTTTGATCAACGAGATCAAAAAGAAGATGACCTCGAGATTTAATTGTTCATTGGATATTTGCTGTAGCGACGAATCCAAGCGCTACTACGATGAATTCTACTATAAACCGTTGTTCACAGATGGTTACGTAGTTCAGGCAACCGACGCGGGCGAGATTCCTCCGCTGATTTTCCCACTTAGATTCTTGGATAATCGCAATAGAATCAAGAACGTTGCAACCTTGACCTTCTATGATACCGCGGGTGAAAACCTTGACTCCGATGACCAGTTGGAAATCTTTAATAGATATATCCCTAACTCCAAGGGCATTATCCTCTTGCTTGACCCCTTGCAGGTTCCTGCAATCCGTGCACAGCTTAAGGGTAAAATGGAAGAGGAAAATATGCCCCATATCAATACCGACGTAAACGAAATCTTGAGTAGAGTAATTGAGAATATTCGTAACGTTAAGAATATTAAGGGCACAATCAAAATTCCGTTGGCACTTGTATTTACCAAGATCGACGCTCTTGAGCAGTTTGGAGTTTTGCCCGAGGATAGCTGTCTTCGTGAGGAATCCGAGCACTTGAGACAGGGTGCGTTCGTTAAATCGGACTTTGAAAATACAAATATCCAAATGCACGAAATTTTGGAAAACTGGATCGATGAAGAAATCGTTCAGATGATGAAGCAATTCTCATCATATTCTATTTTCGGCCTTACTGCACTCGGTGGAGTTCCTAAGCTCAATAAGATCTCGAGCAGTGAAATACGCCCAAGGAGAGTATTGGATCCGCTCTTGTGGATCTTAGCTGAAAACAAATACATAAAAACAATAAAATAAGGGAGGTAAATTATGTTTGCAAGTCAATTAATCTATACGGGATGCGGCAAAGACCGAACAGGCGCCTTCTCAGTTTGGTCAAAATCAGCCGATATTACCAAAGCAGAAGAGCTTGAAATACAGCAGCATATGCAATATAAGAGGATGAGCACCTTGCCATATGAGCCGACCAAAGAAGAGATCGAAATGATCTTTCCCAAGAAATCGAGTTACTTTTTCCTTTCTACGGGACGCGTTTGCTTGGCGCAATCGGTTTACGCAGGATACGTATATTCAACCGTTGACCCAAGAATAGGTAACTATATTATTCACGCATTCGTCTTTGACAAAACAAGCGATATTATCCCCGTGAATTTTATGGAGAGCGAGCTCTTCAAAAAGGAATTGACAGTTGAGGAGTGGCTTGAGAATCCTGCTCCCAGTGAGCTCCCTCAAATTGATATAAGCGATTATTGCAGAGCGATCAGTGACAGTGAGATCGTTGCGTTCTTTGATGATGAAAGAACCGCATGGCTCAAGACACTCTTGCAGGCAATTCTCAATGCATCAAAAAATGATCAAAAAATACTGTTTTACGATAATCATAGCGATCTTAAATATTGGTACAAGGCGCTTGGCGCTTGCTTGCCCAAATCATTGCTAAGCGATTTGACGTATAATACGTTCTATCACGCATCCGCGGCAATGGTACCCGGCTCACAAATTTCGCTTATGGACGTTAAGATCAAGACTATCATACCCGGTAGTACAACAACAAACGTTAACTATAAGCAGGATATTCTTGCGGGCAAGTATTCATTTGATTTTAGTCAGGGAATAGTACCTACCAATATTGCTATTAGTGATTACGTTGAAGCAATCGTTAATGAATTCAAATATAGCGTTTTCAATGCAGTGAGCTTGAATGACGCAGTTAATGACATAGTAACAAAGACCGGCTTAGACCTCGATACCGCCTTGGATTTGCATTATTTTGTGAACTCACAGTTCTACAAGATCAATAGCATCACCAAATTCGAGCTTCTTATCCATCACGCGCAGGATCATTATCCTCAATCGCTCGTGGATATCGCCGATAACTTGTATCAGTACGGCTTTGTTGATGAAAATATTCCTTTTGGCGGAACTTATAAGAACATCTACAAATTCATTTTGGGAACCTCCGAAATGGCTAACGTAACGAGCTTGATTCGTCAGTATATAATCAATGCAAGCGCATTTGACGTTGACGAATATGCATTCGGTTCCGCTTATTACCAATCCTTCAAGGATAATGCACCGTTTGCTTGGTCCGATTTCTTTGAATACCTCTTGGTTTCCGAGAATCACGAAGATCTTGAAATCATCGGCAACGAATATAACGTGCATTGCTTGGTATTCAACACATTGGTTGAGCACCTCGGCATTATTGCCAATAAGCCCGACACACAAAAGCAGATAGCTTTCCTCACTCTTGTGCGCATCGTTTCTCATTATATCGAAAATAACTGCTTGGATGAAGCACTTTCATTTATCGAGATCATTGGCAGCAAATGTGCTCCTACTTGGAAAACATGGCTTGTTGAAAAGGCATACGCAAAATTGCGTAAAGACGGCATCAGCTTGAGCGAGGCGTGTGATATTAACTTCACTATGAGCTTCGTTGAGAAATGCGGAGATACTGAGCTTGCTAAGAAGTACATAAAGGAGCTCATGCTCGAGAATCTTGAAAACAGGGAATTCGTTCCTATGTTTATAGATCATAACAACGAGGAGCAAAAGCTCTATATGGAAATCCTCAAGGAAATCAAGGATGACGAAGAGGAGAAGAGAAAATATAAGCTTATCCTCAAGAGCATAGATCTCTATAATCTTGCAAATCAGCAGTTGCTCACGTCTCACAGCTTGGAGCAGTGCTATAACGAATATTTCTTGACTGCTGAAGACGGAGGCGTTTTCCCGAAGATTTTGGAGCAGTTCTTGTCAAAGCAGCCCAGCACCGCAGTGGTGGATGGATACCGTTGGTTTAAGAAGCTGATCAACGATACCTTGAACCTTGGTACCGATGATGCTACGAGCTTCCTTAAGAAGCTTCCCGCATTGATTGCGTCCGAGGGTGCATCTTGGTATGAGAATTTGCAAAAAGACAACTTAAAGATTACCAAAACCGATTTCACCGCATGTGTTGACGCAATTTGTAATGCGATCTTTTCAGTTAACGTTTTGATAATGATAAGACACATTAAGGAATCGGGTTGTGAAGATATCAATAATCTTTTGAGATGTGCTTCAAGCGATTACCGCGCCCCTGATTACTTCTACGTAATTAGACTTGGCGAGGGCTTTAGAGGTTGGGTAACTAAGTTGAGAACTCCCGACCAAAGAGAGAGAACTTATAACGTAATTTTTGATAGAATCAACAAGAATTCGGTTTATAAATTCCTTGCAAGTGAGGAAGCTTACGATATGTTCGTTAAGGATTATATGGGTAACACCTTTGCTCTCTATATTCAGTTAACAAATATTGAGAATAAGTATAATCCCATGTTCTTCAACGGCTTGTTTGCACCGTTGCACAATAGCAAGGACTTCGCTCAAGCATTTAGCGAAACCCTTCTCAAGCAAAAGGATTACGACGTTTTAGTTCTTGTGTCCGATATCATAATCTACTTCTCGGAGAATGACGATGGCTTTAGCGCATCCTTGCGTGATATGCTTTCCGGCGTTATGGAGGGTATGGATAAGCGTCAAAAGAAGGACATTGCTGCTAAGGTGAGTGACATCATGCAAAAATCCAATATTTCTAGCGAAACACAAGCTAAGGTAAATGAATATTGCGATGAGATTCTCGTTCCCAAGAAGGAAGGATTCTTCTCCTTCTTCGGTGGCAAAAAGAACAAAGAATAATAACTAAAAGTTAAAAAACGGACTTGAGCGGTAAGCGTCTAATGCTTACCGCATGGGCCCGAGTTAAGGAGATAATTAATGGAAAAACAACCGGCTGAAAAAAGTTACGTCTTTGATAAAGGATATAGAGACGTAAAATATGCCTTTACAAATACTTGGGGACAAACCTTTAATGGAGCGGGAATAAAGAAACTGTTTTCTAACATTTTATTGTTCATCCCTAATTTGTTGGCATTTTTGATAGTTACGGCATTTAGAGTAATCTTTAATACAATCATCAGTTTATTACTCGTCGCTGTATTTTTGATAGTGGCACCCGTGGTGTACATTGGATTCGTCTTGGTAGCGTTTGCTGACTGGGTTTATCGAACCATCAAGAGAATTTCCAACGTATGTCCTACTTGCCAGTATAGATTTGACCTTCCCACTTACAAATGTCCTACCTGTGGTGCCGAGCACACGCGCTTGATTCCCAGCCAATACGGTATTTTCAAGAGAAAGTGTAACTGTGGAACCAAAATCCCCACCACATTCTTTAACGGCCGTCAAAAGCTCGAAGCAAAGTGCCAAAACTGCGGACTCCCCTTGGACGGAACACCCCACGTTGCAGTATGTGTTCCCGTAATCGGCGGAGCAAGTGCAGGTAAAACTTGCTTTATCAATATGGCAATAGCTCAAATTGAAGATAGCATCGCCGCTAAGAAGGGATATACCTTTGAGTATATATCAAACGGACAAAACGAGTATAGAGATATCGTTAACGGTATGAAGCTCGGATATCTTCCTGAAAAGACCAGTGATATGAGATTGAAATACTATCAGTTCTATCTCACTCCCAAGGGCGAAAGCATCAAGAGAGAAATCTCCATTTGCGACGTTGGAGGAGAAATTTATGCCGACGACGAAATGATCAGTGACCAGATCGGACTTAGATTTGCAAATGCATATATCATCGTTATCGACCCATTGTCAATCACCGAATATAGACGAGAGATCGAGAATACGATAGACCTTAAGAAATACGCAGCAAGCTCGATGACGATCGATGAGATTCTCAGTAGATTGACAACAACACTTGAGAACCTTTATAACATTTCATCGAAAACAATGCTTAGTACCGACGTTGCGGTAGTATTTACAAAGACCGACCTTCCCGGACTTAGCGATCAAATAGGCAAAAAGGCGGTTAATGCATACGTTAGAAATCATACCGCTACAAGAGATGCCGCAAGCAATATTTTGTGCGAGGCATTTTTGAGAAAGTATTCCGAGGATAACTTTGTAAACAATATTAGATCAAAGTTCAAATCCGTGCAGTATTTTGCATGCACGTCATTGGGTGATTCGGGAGATCGCAATTTCAAGCCCGAGGGTGTTGAAGAGCCGGTTCTTTGGATCATGAATAAGATATTTAAGAATACTGAAAAGAAGTAATATCTTAGAAATATAGGATATAGAGGTAAATATGATAACTGAGTATTGGAAAGATCAACTGAATACCGAAGAACGCTCTTGTTATGATAGCATAGTAAACGGCTTGAGAAAGAGACAAAGTAGGATTGAATGTATGAACGTTGATCCCCAAAGCTTCATGCGAGCATACGAAGTGGTTTCATATGATCATCCCGAGTTCTTTTATATGAGCTTGCAATGTCAAATTGGACGAACGACGAGCGGACTGCTTTTCAATCTCGTTTCAATGACGTTTATGGATGTTAATCCGATATATTCACCAACCGAGATTAACGAATGTAATGCATCGATCGCGAAGGCGATTCGCGAGGTCAAGAGCAAGGTTACGCCCAATATGACTGACAGAGAAAAGGTCATCTTGGCGGCGGATTACATAGTTAAAAACACGAAATACGAAATAAATCATAAATTTAATCAAAATGCCGCATCGGCCTTGCATTTTGGCAGGGCTCAATGCAGCGGCATTTCGAAAGCGATGAAGCTCCTAATGGACGAGCTTGGAGTATATTGCTTGCTTGTGACGGGCATCTCTCGTGATAACGGTATGGAGGGCATGCACGCTTGGAATATTGTTCGACTTGACAATAAGTATTACCATCTTGACATTACGTTTATGTTGGGGTATAATACCATAGTGGGTGCTCCAATAAAGAGAGGATACTTGTTCTACGACGATGCGAGAATAAGCAAAAATCACGAATGGGATAGAAGCCAAGTACCCGAGTGTAACGATGGCAGTAAATTCATCGACGATTACAATATTGGCGCACAGAACTTCAATCAAGCAAATAATTCGAATTATGGCAATAACGGTGGTGCACAAAGGCAAAGCAATGTAAATCACCCCCATTATTCATCGTTGTCCGAATTTAGAGCTGAATTAAAAAATGTGCTTGCACAAAAGAGAAACAAATTTGAATGCTACGTTGATATCGGCATCAACGATATGGCGGCATTGAGTAGATCGGTGACCAACTCCGTTCAAATGGTGGTAAACGGTTGCAGGATCAAATGCTCTTTAAATATTTCCATAGGCGCAGGCCTATTGGTCATAATAAATATAGCTTATTAAAATAGTTTTTTGAAAGGTTTTAGGTGATTCCAATGAAAAAAATATTGATATGTATTTTGGTGATTCACATTTTCCTTATGTCAACCGTGTTAAACGCGTTTGCTATAGAAAATGGCACCGAAAACAATACGTCTGATACAGCGACTGCTATAGCCGTTAATCAGACTTATAATGGCAATCTTAAGAATGAAAGTGACGTGGACTTCTATAGATTCGAGGTTTACGAAAGCGGATACTTTTACGTTGAGATGAGAACACCCATCAGTGATAGCCCCTCATCTTATTGGAATATTTATTTGTACGATTCAAATGAAAGCATTATTGACGGCACCAATGCCCGTACAGCTTGCAAGGTTGAAGAAAACGGTTCAACTCAAGTTACAAATAAATACGGTGTATCGGCAGGTACATATTACGTAAAAGTCGTTCGCGGTTCAAAGTATTCTAACGGACAGTATTCAATTAATATTAAGTTTTCTCCCGCTAACGATTGGGAAAGTGAGAATAATAGCTCCAAGGGAAATGCTAACTTGCTCGAATTTAATGTTCCCAAAAAAGCATCCTTGTCAGCAACTGAGGATGAGGACTGGTTTAAGTTTAACGTTGATTACAATGCTTACATTGCAATCGAATTCACTCATGATGCTATCGATAATGAAAGAGTATATTGGAAGTTTTTGATTCAAAATAGCAAGGGCGTTAATATCCATAAGGAAATTGGACTTGACAGCCAGGGTTACTACGCAGTTAAAGGTAATGAGGACGTGACAACTCACGTTTATTATCTCGCTACAGGAACTTATTACATCAAGGTGCAAAAGGAATATTATTCATCTGCAGCTTACCAGATTAAGGTGTTTAACGGTAGCTCTTCAGGATACACAACCGAAAAGATTTGTATCGATAGCGGACACGTAGTTCATTTTGGACATGACAATCCTTACTGGAGAGACGTTGATAAGGCAACTTGCACCGTGTCCGGTACAAGAGAATACTATTGCGATAGATGTAATGTTTCTATCAAAACCGAAAGAGTTAACGCTACAGGTCACGTTGCAACAGCTTGGCAGGACGTAGTTAAGCCCACTTGCCTTGCGAGTGGCATTAGACAAAGAGTTTGCGAGCACTGCGGTATTCTTATGGAAGAAGAGGTAGTGCCGGAAACAGGACATATCTACACCGATGATGACTGGGTAGTGGTTTCAGGTAATAAATTGATTCCCCCCATCATTAGAGAGCGTGTTTGTCATTCATGCGAATACGTGGATAGACAGGAAATTTGGGACTACGTTTGGGTACCCATCGTGACACTCGTTGCTGTTGTAGCAGTTGCTCTCGGTTTGATAAACTACATTAGAGCGTTCCTTAAAAAGTCTTGATAAAGTATAATTAGGAGAAAAAATGGCAGACTATTATGTTGTTAAAGAAAAGGATGACGGCAGCGGTTGTCTAACTGCGGTGATTCTTATCATAATGGGTATTGCGGTTGTCGCAGTTCTTGCGGCTTACGTTTTGGGATTTTTGCTTGCACTTGTTGCAATTATAGGCGCAATTGTGGGCACGTTCATGACTTTAAAGAATTACATCGGGGCACTTAAGGACGCAATCTCATATTACGGCAAGGCATCCAAGCCCGTTAATTCCATTCTCCCCACCTTTGTATATAGATGGTTCAAGGTGATGTGGGAGACCACAAAGCAAGCATGGAGAAGAAACATGCTCGACATGAAGAACTTCTTTATGAATATGGGAATGTATAAATTCTTCAGCTTTAAGAAATGGATCAATTTCTTTTCGGCCCTTGCAATGCTTGTATTTGGTACCATTGCATCAATATTGTTGTTCCTTCTCAACTTCTATTTGATCTTGTTCATTTGTCAGTTCATATTGATGATCATCTTGGCGATTTGCGGTGTGTGCGCATTGATCGGTCTTGTTATGGCCTTGATCAAAACAGTGCCCAACTACCTCACAAAGCTTAGGGATTCGTATAGCTCATCCGGTTCCGTGCTTGATTATGCAACGGATTGCGGCTTTAGTGAATTTGCAAGCATCGTTAAGGATTACTGGCGCGACGAAATGGATCATATGAGAGAGGACTTCGACGGCTTCAGGGAAAATCCTTGGCTATCGGTTAAAAAATGGTTGAGCTTGTGCTGTGCACTCATGACAGTTGTCGCAGGTGCAATAACGTTCATCATTTTCGGTCTTGTACATATTTTGGCCGTATCCGTATTGTTCGTGGTCGGAAAAATAGTAGGTTTAATAAAACGCTAAAACCCGATTTAATAAGCTACAGGCAGGCCTGCTTAGGTCTGCCTGTATTACAATAAAATGCGTTTAGGAGATATTATGAAGAAGATATATTTCAAGAACTCGAAAAATTGGGATGGAATATCACTCGTATCCTATAATAAAGACGAAAGCCAAGTAAATGAACTCAAGCTTTGTGGTGGCAAGGAGCTCTCGTTTGATTTCGATAACGAAAGCTATGACCACATTGAAATTCGTGCCTCAAGCAATGAAAAGACGGGAAAGGTTTATACGGGAGCATTGTCCATCGGAGTCGAATACAAAACGAATGAGAAGATGGAGAGGGAATTGACCTATCTCTTTTCTCCAAGCAACGAGATAACGGGAACCGTTGAAAATTTTGTTATTGAGGACTCAAAGAATCTCGCCCATAGACACGATAAAAGCAAAAAGATCAGTGTGTTTTTGCCCACAAGCTATGACGGTAAAACACCGCACGATATCTTGTACTTTTTTGATGCTCAAAACCTGTATTGCGGAGCAGGGGAATATACCGAAAACGGCGATCCCTATGGCTCCTGGCAGCTTGATGTGGCGCTTAGCGAGCTACACCGTCAGTACGGCAAAAATATAATCGTAGTCGGAATAGATAATGCCGATGAGTATAGATCCAACGAGCTTTTTATGGATCACAAGGTATTTGGCGAGCTTTCACCCCTTGCCACGAGTATTCCCGAGGATGATTTTACAGTTGGTTATTTAGATAACCTTTCAGAATTTATGGTGAAAACGCTTCACCCCTTTGTAAAGGAAAGATACTGTGTTGACGAGAGTAATATCGGTATAGGTGGCTCATCCATGGGCGGTATAGCATCCTTCTACTGTGCACTTCGAGAAATGGGATTCTATAAATACGTTCTCTCATATTCTCCCGCATACGGCCTTTATGAAAATAGCGCATTTGAGCACTATTTTGACAAGAAGGATTTTCTCCACAACGCCGAAATTTTACCCTTGATT
>JAZRCO010000019.1:0-3142 GCA_045659855.1 Eubacteriales bacterium
GGTTCTCAAAGCACACAAAATAGGACATTTATTAACCAAAATGGCTTTTATCTGCGCATATAACAATCATTTTGGGGCGCAAACAAGCAAATTTGGGCGCGATTTCTTCATTAATTATATATATGCGCGTGCGTATGTATATAAACAAGCCTCATCTTTGCCAGCGCCGTTAAAGCTCACGTGCCAACGCCCCCAAAACGCCGGGGCGATGCTCCGTATTTCATTCACACGGTCAACGGCATTTTTCGATGTGTTTTTTGCTATATATAATATAAATGTAGAAAACCGCTCATTTTCCGACACAAAAATGCGAGAAAATCTCCGTCACTATATCCTCATCAACCTCTCTACCGTCGATTTCGGAGAGATTTGACATGGCAAGCTCAAGGTCAACACCCGCAATATCGGGCGAAAGACCCGCCAAAAGTGCTTCGAGAGCCAATTCCACGTGCTTTTGAGTGACCTCAAGTGCAGCATCCTGACGCGCATTTATCAAAATAGCATCATTTTGAGTGTCTATCTCCTCATTTACGTATAGGGATTCGATCAGCTCCTTGAGCTCCTCAACATTATATTCATTCTTTGCGGAAATATTTACAACATGCGCAAAATTGTTTTTAATTTCATCAATAGAAATCATAGTATTTTCATCGCTCTTATTTATTATTGCAATCTTTGTCGCACTTGTTTTCGTAGTTTTGTCCATTATTTTTCTATCCTCATCATCAAGAGGACGGGAGTTGTCAAACACCGCAAGCACAAGCTCGGCACCGTCAAGGGACGCTTCCGCTCTCTCAACACCAATCCTCTCAACCGTGTCAAGCGTGTCCCTTATACCTGCAGTATCAACAAGTCGCAAGGTAACTCTTCCAAAGCTAACCGTTTCGGAAAGTAAATCGCGAGTTGTTCCCTCCACGTCGGTAACGATTGCGGCATCATATCCAACAAGAACGTTATACAAGCTGCTCTTTCCGACGTTGGGTTTGCCACAAATAACAGTCTTAATTCCCTCCATAATCGCATGACCGGTTTTATATGTCGCGCGGAGCTTGATTATATCGTCAAGGAGCTTTTTCGTATTCTCGATCATCTCGTCGTCAGTCATCTCGCCGAGATCCTCCTCAGGATAATCCACACTCGCATACACCTTGGCAACAAGCGCCGTCATATTGGCATAAAGACCGTCGCAAGCTCGTTTGATCTTGCCACCCATCGCGGAACGGGCAAGCTCGACCTGCTCGTCATTCTTCGCCTCGAGCAACGTACCAAGCGCCTCGGCTTGTGAAAGCGCCATTTTGCCATTCACAAAGGCACGGCGCGTGAATTCACCCGCCATCGCAGGCCTCGCTCCCGCCGCAAGCACGGTCGAAAGCACCTTTTGCGTGATGTATATACCGCCGTGACAGTTGATCTCAACGGTATCCTCGCCCGTAAACGACCTCGGACCACTGAATTTTACTATCAAACCGTCATCAATCACTTTGCCACCGGAAATAATGTTACCGTATGCCATCACATTGGGCTTGAGCTCGGATACCTTCTTGCCCGACGCGCATATAAAAACTCGCTCGGCAATATCGAATGCTTCGGAGCCCGATATTCTAATTACGGCAACTCCGCCCTTCCCGGGCGGGGACGAGAGCGCCGCTATCGTATCAAAAAAGTTCATTTTCTTCTCCTTTTCGAGAGATTTTACCCGTTTATTATAGCAAAATAAAGCAGGATTGTCAATCAGTTTATGCGCGGAACAACACGAACAAAGCAAAAAGGGACGGCTTTCGCCGTCCCTTGATTATAAGTTAGCTATATTATTCGTAAAGCTTACCCATCTTCTGAAGTCTTTCGTACTTCGCCTTTGCGTTTTCTTCTGCCTTTGCGAAGAGTGCTTCAGCTCTCTCGGGGAAGGACTGTGCAAGACGTGCGTAACGAGTTTCGCTCTTGATGAAGTCAACGTAGCTTGCGCTGGGTTCCTTAGAGTCGATTGTAAGAGGATTCTTACCTTCTGCCTTGAGTGCAGGGTTGTATCTGAACATCTGCCAGTAGCCCGCTTCAACTGCCTTCTTCATTTCAAGCTGGCAGTTCTGCATGCCACCCTTAACACCGTGCATTTCACAAGGAGCGTAACCGATAACGATGGAAGGACCGTTATAAGCTTCTGCCTCAGCGAGTGCCTTAAGTGTCTGGTTCATATCAGCGCCCATAGCGATCTGTGCAACGTATACGTAGCCGTAGGACATAGCGATTTCAGCGAGATTCTTCTTGCCGATTGCCTTACCTGCTGCTGCGAACTGAGCAACCTGACCGATCTGAGATGCCTTGGATGCCTGTCCACCCGTGTTAGAGTAAACCTCGGTATCGAATACCATTACGTTTACGTTTTCGCCGGATGCAAGAACGTGGTCAAGACCACCGAAGCCGATGTCGTATGCCCAACCGTCACCACCGAAGATCCAAACGGACTTCTTGGAGAGGTATGTCTTTTCAGCAAGGATCTTATCCTTAAGCTCGCTTGTGCATGTGCATGCTTCAAGAGCTGCAACGAGTGCCTTTGTAGCTACTTCATTTGCCTTGCCGTCTTCAAGAGTTGCAAGGTAGTTATCAACTGCAACTGCAACGTCTTCGTTATGGCACTCATTCTTGAGCTCCTTAACGTAGCCGATGAGCTTATTTCTAAGTGTCTTTTGTGCGAATGCGATACCGAGACCGTGCTCAGCGTTATCCTCGAAGAGGGAGTTAGCCCAAGCAGGACCACGTCCGCTTTCCTTATTTACTGTGTAAGGAGTTGCAGGAGCGGAGCCACCCCAGATTGAAGAACAACCTGTTGCGTTGGAGATATACATTCTCTCACCAAAGAGCTGTGTGATAAGACGAGCGTAAGATGTTTCAGCACAACCTGCGCAAGAGCCGGAGAATTCAAGCAAGGGCTGCTTGAACTGTGAACCCTTAACAGTGTTGTTGATGAGCTCGGGCTTTTCACTTACGTTAGCAACGCAGTAGTCCCAAGGTGCCTGCTGATCTGCCTGGCTTGCCTGAGAAACCATCTTAATAGCGAGCTTATCTGTGCCGTCCTTAGCTGCCTTGTTATTAACAGGACATGCCTTAACACAAAGAGTACATCCCATACAGTCGAGAGGAGATACTG
>JAZRCO010000020.1:0-8555 GCA_045659855.1 Eubacteriales bacterium
CCACAAGATACGGTCAGGATCTCTACGGCGAGTATAAGCTTGCGACACTTTTGCATAGAATTAGTGAGGAAACGAGCATTCCTTGGCTTAGAATCCTTTACTGCTATCCCGACAAGATCACCGACGAGCTTGTTGCCGAGATGCGCGACAACGATAGGATTTGCAAGTATATCGACCTTCCCATGCAGCATATCTCCGATAGCGTTCTTAAAAAGATGAACCGTCACGGCGGAAGCGCAGTCATCAAGGATGCACTTGCAAGACTAAGAAAGGAAATCCCCGACGTTGTTATTAGAACCACGTTCATCGTTGGCTTCCCCGGAGAGAACGATGAGGATTTCGAGCAGCTTTGCAAGTTTGTTAACGAGCAAAGATTTGAGCACGTTGGCGTGTTTACCTACTCAAGAGAAGAGGGTACTCCCGCCTATAATATGGAACAAATCGATGAGCAAATCAAGCAGGATAGATATGACATCATAATGAGGGATCAGCTCGACATCAATGAAGAGTATAACGAGAAAAAGCTCGGCAAGACGGTTTTGGTGCTTTGCGAGGGCTACGATCCGGTCAGCGAGGCGTATTTCGGCAGAAGCGCTGCGGATGCTCCCGACATTGACGGCAAGATCTATTTCAGCGGCAAAAAGGGAATTGCTCCCGGTAGCTTTGTTGACGTTAGAATTGAAGAGGTTATTGAATACGATCTCTGCGGAGTTGCAGAGAAGGTTTACTGATAGAAAGAGGATTGGCTATGAATCTACCAAATAAACTTACTGTTTTAAGACTTTGTTTAGTTCCTGTAATTATTATAGTATTACTTTTGCCTGTAAATATGGCAACAAATATTGTCGGCGCGTTTATTTTCCTTGCGACCGCACTCACCGATATGCTTGACGGCAAGATTGCAAGAAAGCAGGGCTTGATTACGGATTTTGGAAAATTCCTTGATCCTCTTGCGGATAAATTCATGGTAATTTCCGCAATGATGTGCATCATGTACCGTTCCCATTCAAGCGCGCTCATCTTTAACGTATTTATGTGGCTCGTAATGGTTACCGTGTTCCGTGAGCTTGCAGTTGCATCCATTAGACTTATTGCGGCAAAGAATGCGAATATCGTGGTTGCGGCTAATATGCTTGGCAAGGTAAAGACAGTTTCGCAAATAGTTTGCGTAATGGCGGCACTTCTTGAGCCCGTGCTTGCGAAGATCGGCTTCTTGTTCTTCCTCGGATATTATCCGATAACGATTGCGGCATCGGCTGTAACACTTGTTATGACCGTTTGGTCGGGAATCGTTTACATAAAGACTTATTGGAAGTATATGGACAAAAATATGTAATAACCAACCGACCTGCCTTTGCAGGTCGGTTTTTGCATCTAAACACAAAGATTCAATTTACAAATCACAAAATATATGATAAAATAATAAAAATATCTTTTTGTGGAAAGGCGAAAAAAACACCGACTTTTTTCGTACATATCTATGAAGAGTAAAAATGATTAGGAGCGCTTATGAGGGTTGACAAAAAGAGCGTGGAATTAATAAAGCGTGGCGACCGCGGCACGACCGAAGCGGTTTACCTATCTTATTATAAGCTTGTAAAATATAAAATATATGAGATAGTCAAGAGCAACGAGGATGCCGAGGACATAGCGCAGGACGTGTTCGTGAAGGCGTTTATGCATATTGATAGCTATGACACCCGCGTCAACTTCGCTACTTGGATAATCGCCGTGGCGAGAAATGCGGCAATTGACCATCTTAGAAAAAGAAAGCTCGAGGTCGAATACGTCGAGGACGTTTCGGTGCTCTCCGCGGCGGATGAGGATGACGGAGGAGATGATCTCGACGCAAGGATAAAGCAGCTGCTTACTGAAGAAGAATATACGATAGTTACATACAAAATATATTTCGATTTTAAGTTTACGGACATCGCGAGAATGATGGGCTCTAATTTGGCGGTCGTAACGGGCAAATATTATAGAGCCATTCGCAAATTGCAAAAGGGCTTGAGGGAGGATACTTATGACTGAATTTGAAAAGAAATTGAAAAAGCGTCATAATAAGAAGCTTCAGTACAACAAGGATTTTGAGTCCGTTGAAAAACGCTTGAATAGACAAATGGCGCAGGAGCAGGATTTCCCCGAGGAAAAGCTCAATATGGGGTATAGCGTGCTTGATAGGAGTCAAATGCTTCCGAGAAGAGCTAATACAAGGGCGAACGTGCTTTTTAGAATAATAATCACCTTACTCGCAATCCTTGCCATCGTGCTACTGACGATGCTTGTGAGAGTTAGATTTGGTGTAAATCTTCCGCTTAGAGCAATGTAATTGCGTGCGGTAGATAAATAATAAATCCCCGACGGAGATCTCGTCGGGGTTTTGCTCTATTTTGATAGAATCGCTAAGGGAGGATCATCCTGTGCTTGCCCACGCAAAAAGTACGCCGAGCAGTCCGAAGAAGAGAGTGGCTGTGATAAGGGCGAGCGTTGCGCATTCCTTTGTGAATCCCCAAGCGAGAAGGCGATGGTGAAAATGTCCTTGATCGGCGGCGAAGGGGTTCTTGCGCCGCACGGCGCGTCTAAAAAAGCTAAAGGTTGCGTCGGCGATGGGAATTCTAAATATGAGGTAGGCGGATAGCACGAGAATCGCCCACGGGCCTCCCGAAATTAATTCCGCGGATAGCGCGCCGAGCACAAATCCAAGAAAAAGCGCACCGCAATCGCCCATAAATATCTTAGCATTGGGAAAATTGCGGGGCAAAAATCCGAGTATGACACCAAGTAATAGCGTCAAGCACACAAGAGCATCGAAATTTCTAAAAAAGATCGAGATCGCGAAAAGACACACGGATTGCGATGCGGAGATTCCGCTTGCGAGCCCGTCAAGACCGTCGCATAGATTGATTGCGTTCTCAAGAAAAACCAACCAACAAAAGAGCGCTATCCCACTTAAAATTCCGCTTGAGCCCCGTATGAGTATATAGACCGCCGCACCCAAGGATTGCCCTGCGAGCTTTTGAAACGGCGAGAGCGAGATGGCATCGTCCCAAAATCCCACTAAAAAGGTGACCGCGCCGCCAATCGCAAGTCCGATTTTAAAGCTCGACTCAAGCGGCATTATCAGTACAAGTATGACAAAAGGCGCAAAAAACATAAATCCGCCGCCGCGCGCGATGACTTGAGTGTGTATTTTTCTTTGATTTGGCATGTCAAGTGCCTTTATTTTGTGCGAGAGGGCGAGTGCGGGAGTGAAAAGCGAATGCGATAGCAAAAATGCCGCCGAAATACCCAAAACTGTGTATATAAAAAACATAAAAACCCCTTTGTAATATGTACAAAGGGGTTTTAGTATGTGATATTTTAGATTTGAACAAAGCCGAGCTTTCTCTTCACCTTGGAGAGAGTCTTTCTTGCGTAATAGGACGCCTCGTCCGCGCCCTTCTTCATTTGCGCCTCAAGGAATGCCTTGTCCGCAATAAGCTCATTGTATCTTGCCTGAACGGGAGCAAGTGCATCGGCACACGCTTCACCGACCGCGAGCTTAAAGTCGCCGTATCCACGGCCGTCAAATTCGCGCTCGATCTCCTCGAGGGTCTTTCCTGTAAAGCAGGAGTAAATCGTCATGAGGTTGTTGATGCCGTCCTTGCCCTCGGCATAGCGTACACAAGTATCGCTGTCCGTTACGGCTCTCTTGAATTTCCTTATTATTGTATCCTTGTCATCGAGAATATATACCACTGCATTTGTATTCTCGTCCGATTTACTCATCTTCTTTGTGGGATCGGCAAGAGAATTGATCTTTGCACCCGATTTTGCAAGCATCGGCTGAGGAACCGTGAACGTGTCGGGGAAGATTTGGTTAAATCTCGTTGCGATGTCACGGGCAAGCTCAAGATGCTGCTTTTGGTCGATACCAACGGGAACAACGTCCGTTTGATAGAGTAGGATATCCGCCGCCATAAGCACGGGATAGGTGAAAAGTCCTGCATTGATATTATCTGAGTGGCGCGCGCTCTTATCCTTGAACTGAGTCATTCTTGAGAGCTCACCGAACATGGTAAAGCAGTTGAGCATCCATGCAAGGTCGGTGTGAGCGGGCACGTGGCTTTGAACGTAAAGAGTGTTCTTTTCGGGGTCAAGTCCGCAAGCCATATAGAGTGCGAGTGTTTCATACGTTCTGCGACGCAGCTCGGCGGGAACCTGGCGAACTGTGATGGCGTGGTTGTCCACTACACAGTAAAAGCATTTATATTCTTCGGAGTAGCGGGGGAAATTTTGGATAGCGCCAAGATAGTTACCTATGGTCAAATTTCCTGAGGGCTGAACTCCTGAAAAGCAAATTTTCTCGTTATTTATCATAATTTTTCTCCAAATAGGTAATATTTATGATATTGTATCACAATTTAGAAAAATTTTCAAGTCCTATTGAACATTTTATCTTAATATGCTATAATAAATTAAATAATTATTTATCGGAGGGAACAATATGATTAATATAGAGCGCGTAAGTGTAATGAATTTGGAAAACGCAATTCGCGGCGCAAGAAATCCGCTTAACAGCTGGGGAAGAAGCGATAGCTATTACGACGAAAACGGTAAATACGTTCTCGGTCCAAACGATATAGACCTTGCCGTGCGTCTTGCCAAGGCGGGTAATGACCATAGAAAATTCCTCCGTCAAATTTTCGTGAGCGTTGACATTACCGCTCCTCTTTATTGGTGGAAGGAGTTTGATACCTATAAGGTGGGCACGGTTGCCAACTCATGCTCAACAATGCACAAGATTCACGCAAAGACCTTCGAGAGAGCTGATTTTTCGTGCGAAAAAATGGACGAGAACGGCCTTGCGGTCCTTGATGCCGTAATTGCTTATATGGAGAGCGAGAGAATTAAGTTTTGTGAGGACAAAAAGAACAAGCAGGCGTGGATAAATATGATCCAAATGCTTCCCACCTCCTACAATCAAATGAGAACTGTTACTCTCAACTATGAAAACCTCATTAATATGTACTATGCAAGAAGAACTCACAAGCTCCACGAGTGGCACGATCTGTGCGATTGGATTATGAGCTTGCCCTATGCTGAGCAGCTTATCGCCGTGAAGGGCGATGTACCCGAGAGTGAGCATTGATCGATGCTTGAGCGCATAGAAAACAGGGGAGTGGTATATTTCAAAAGTAGTATTTTGAAATCCAAGCACGCCTTTTCAACGAGAATTGGTGGTGTGAGCGAGCTCCCACACACAAAAAGTCTAAATCTTGCCTTCGGGCTTGGTGACGATAGAACCACGGTGTATTATAATTTGGAGAGATTTTCCTCGGCAATTGGAATTGACCCATCAAAAATCATTAGCGTGCCGCAAATCCACTCCAATATAGTGCGAACGGTTGACTCTACTCACGCAGGCGAGGGCGTTTACGGTGTGTCCACCCAAAGCTGTGACGGATACGTAACCGTGGAGAGTGATCTCCCCATAGCAATTAAGACTGCCGACTGCGTTCCGATCTTGCTTGAAGCGAGAAACGGTGACGGAGACGTCATTGCCGTGTCGGCGATACATGCCGGATGGCGAGGAACTGCGGATGGTATTGCAGAAGTTGCTGTTGAACGATTGATCTCATTGGGTGCGACTGTTGAAAATATCTACGTTGCTATTGGCGCTTGCATAGATGAATGTTGCTACGAAGTGGGAATTGATTTTGCTAATGCAATCAACGAAAAACTTGGACAAAACTACGAAAATAAATTCATCAAAAAGAAAGAAAACGGATCGCTTTACGCAAACCTCAAGGGTATGAACATCGAGATTCTGACCTCTTGCGGAGTCCCTTTAAACAACATCGACGTTTCGCCTTGTTGTACCTGCTGCGATGAGAATACCTTCTATTCTCACAGAAGGCAAAAAGGGCAAAGGGGCGCAATGATGAGCGTTATTTGCAAATAATCAAAGAAAACTGCAAGTTTAATACTTGCAGTTTTCTATTATATCAAATTGGGAAAACGAAGTAAACAAACGGTAAAAGTAGCATAAAACTATAGTGATGTTTACCGCTTCAAAAAAGATGATAAAAAATTGCAAAAAGGACTTGATTTTTATTTTTCATTGTGTTATAATATCATAGTCAAATAAATGCTGCTATGGCTCAGTCGGTAGAGCACGTCATTGGTAATGACGAGGTCATCAGTTCGATTCTGATTAGCAGCTCCAGAGAGCAGGTGATTTACCTGCTCTTTTTTATATTTTTGCAAGGATGGATATTGCATTCCTCTCGCAAATGCACTCGCCTCGCTCACACAAGGACAAAAAGGCACTGTGTGCATTTTCAAGCTCCCCGAATTCCGATAGAACGGATAGTCGGGGGCTTTTTTTGTTTTCGACGGCGGTGTTTTTGATAAAAACGTAATATTTTCCGTTTTCTCCGCGATAGAGAGAGCTGTTATCTTCGTTTTCATAGCCCATCAATGCTCGAGATGCGCTTGTTATGCTTGAAAGATCGTCAAAGCTATAGCAAACTGTGCCCTCCATTTCGTGCTTTATGTAGGCGTTTGTAGCTTGAGGCAGGAGATAATTTTCCTGTGCCATATTCTCATCCTCCTCTAAAATATCACCGTTTGAAACGGAAAGTCTTGTAACGTATAGCTCGCATCCGCCGTGTCTTTCGGGGTAGAGCTGAAGCAATATTTTATCGTCGGCACTAATGCTTTCAAATCCCGTTTTCACGGTTGAGCACAGTAAGATTTTTGAGAGAATTTCCTTTGCGTTCGAAACGGAGAGGTGAAATTCGTTCTCGTCAAGACCGTATCTCGTCATATCCGCCTTGCTCATGATTATTTTGAGCTTATTTTCGTTTATTACGATAAGTTCCATATCAGTTTCCTCCTATCTACATTATAAGTGATTGAACTAAAAAAAGATAGTGGCAAAATAATGGAAATTTGTTGACGATTCGAGCGTTATGTGTTAAACTATAACTATGTTAATTTAATTTACATCAAGGAGGGAGCAAAAATGCATTTCAACGAAAACGAATATTGCATCGAAATGAGCGCAAGCGAGCTTTGCGCACTTGTTTCACGGTCGAGCGATCTCGACTCAAGAATGCCCTCCGATATGAATATAGAAAGTCGCGGCTTTGACGTTTTTCTTGAGCAGCTTCCCGACTACGATAGAGCTCACGAGCCGCTTCGCACGCTATGTTCTCTTCACAATACCGCCCAAGTGAACGGCAATTACTATACCGTTTCAGCTTGTGCGCATAGGGCATATCGCACAGGCGATATCGGCATTGTTGACCGATTTGTCGAGCGCCGCTTTGACGACGGTGCATTTCCCGATAATTACGACGTTTCTCTCCTCAAGATTTGCGCATATTTTTATGCGAGCAAGCATTCGCTTAGCAGGGTGAACGTTAGAATAATCTTTTGCCTCAAGGATAGAAAGGCGATACGGATAGTTGAGGATTCCTTTACGGTGGAACAGCTGAAAAGGTACTATCTTGAGCTTTTGGAGCGCGCCGATTTTTACGGTAGGCTAATGCTTGAACGCAAAAACTATATACTACCCAAGGCGAGAAGGGTGCCGTTCCCATATACTGAAATAAGGGACGGTCAGGAGAGAATGATAAAAACCGTGTACGGTGGGATCGTCAAGGGTAAAAACGTCTTTGTCCAAGCCCCCACGGGCATTGGAAAGACCATCTCCTCACTTTATCCCGCAGTGAGAGCTCTCGGCGAGGGCAGGGCGGATAAGATATTCTATCTCACCGCCAAGGCACAAACGAGGCGCGAGGCATGGAGCGCAATGAAAAAGCTACATGCAGCGGGTGCCAAGCTCAAGAGCATCGTTATCAGTGCCAAGGATAGCGTTTGCGTTTGCCCAAAGAAGATAAATAGCGGACTTTCCGCAAGTAATTTTTGCAATTCCTTTGATTGCGAATTCGCAAAGGGATATTACGATAGAGTCGGTGACGCAATAAAGGAGCTTGTTCAAAGCTATTCGGGATACACGCAAGCACTGATCTCAAGCGTTGCTATCAAGCATAAGGTGTGTCCTTACGAGCTTTCGCTCGACCTTTCGCTCTTATGCGACCTCATTATATGCGACTATAACTATATTTTCGATCCGATCATTTATTTCCAAAGATATTTTGGAGATGACGGTGAAAGGGGAAGATACGTATTCCTCGTTGACGAGGCGCACAATCTCCCCGACCGCGCAACGGATATGTATTCCGCATCGATTTCGCGAAATACGGTAGAAGCTCTTGCGAGTGTGATTCCGCCGTACGACAGTGAGCTTGTGGGTGAGCTTGATGAGCTTCTTCGAGTGCTTGAGGGCTCAAAATCGCTTTGCTATGATAATATGATCAAAAACGAAAAGGGTGAGGAGCAAGGCTATTATATAAGCAAGAATTCTTATTCCGAGATAGAAAAGCGAATTGAAAATTTACACAAAGTGTGTGCATCTTGGATTAGAAAAAATAAGCTTTCACCGGCACTTAGCACCGTGAAAAAACTGAATGCAGATATTGGAAAATATCAAAAAATATCTGAGC
>JAZRCO010000021.1:0-10228 GCA_045659855.1 Eubacteriales bacterium
GCACTTGAAGCAAGAGAGCTCATCAAGCTTTCGGTGCTTGAGAACTGTGATTATTCAACTCGCGAGGTAGCGCAGGAGCTTTCCGATGCGATCGGTGCCGAGGTGGTAGCGGTCATAGGTAGAAAGATAATCCTTTATCGCGAGAGTGAAAACAAGAAAAGGATCGAGATTTGATATGGACGAAATCACGAGAATAGGAATATACGGTGGCACGTTTGCTCCGATTCACAACGGGCACGTTAATGCGGCGAAGGCATTTATGGACCAAATGCAGCTCCATTATCTCTTCGTTGTTCCGACCTCACTAACACCCGAAAAAATTCGCGATAGCGGTGACGACGCCAATCACCGAATGAGAATGTGTCAGCTTGCTTTTGAGGGCGAGGTTGGCGTTATCGTGAGCGATATGGAGATAGAGAGGGGCGGCATCAGCTATACGGTGGACACTCTTCGTTCACTTGCGGCAGAGGATAGACGCCTGTTTATGCTCGTGGGCACCGATATGGCGCTCAAGCTCGGCCAGTGGCGAGAGCCCGAGGAGATTTTTAAGCTGTGCTATCCGACCTACGTCCGTAGGGAAAGCGACAAGCTGCTTGAAAAGCAAATAATTGAAAAAAATACTAAATACCTTAATGATTACGGCAAGATATGCCGCAGGATCATGACAAACGAGATAGAACTTTCATCAACGCAAATTCGCGAGATGGTGAAGGATGGAAAGGACATTTCCCATCTCGTTCCCAAGAAGGTTGCGCAATACATAAAGGACAACGGTTTATATTTGTAATTTTTATTTTTCTTGACAAAAATTAACCGACTTTGATCGGTGTATATAAAGGTGGGCGTTTATGAATAATAAATTTAGTGAAGAAATGCTTGTCTCATTGAGAGAAAAGGTAAAAAACGAAATGGGCGAAAAGCGCTATAATCACACCCTTGCGGTTGAGCAAATGGCGATAACGCTCGGTGAGATCTACGATAAGGAGCACGTTTCAACGCTCCGCGCCGCGGCTCTCTTGCACGACGTTACGAAGGAGAGAACTGCGCAAGAGCATATCGAGATATGCGAGAGCGCGGGCGAGGAGGTAAGCGTTGCGGAGAGAAAATCTCCCAAGATGTTCCACGCGAGAACGGGTGCGCTCGTCATTCCGAAAAAATATCCCGAGTTTGCAACTCCCGAGATAATCGAGGCGGTTCGCTATCACACCACGGGCAGGGCAAATATGAGCATTGCCGAAAAGCTGATATACCTTGCCGACTATATCGATATGTCGAGAACGTATGAGGACTGCGTTAAGCTCCGTGACTTCTTTTTCGATTTTGATTTCACGAATGCGAGCGAGGAGGAAAAGCTTGTGCATCTCAACGATACCCTAATTATGTCCTATGACCTTACCATCACCAATCTTATATTGGACGGCAAGCACATTAACGACACGACCTTTGAGGCGCGTAACTTTCTGATACTTTCAAAATAAAAAACGAATAAATTATAAAGCTCCTAAGCAGTCAGTACATAAAAAATAAAGGAGCTTTGATATGAAAAGGGTTAATAAAACAAATCTTTTTGTTGTTGCTACCGTTCTCTTGATAATGATAACGGCAGTCGGACTTATGTTTTCTACCGAAAAGAAGGAAAACGCAACGGCTAAAATCGGGGAGGGTGTGGCAGTGCAAGAGATATATAACGTGCTATTTTTGGGCAAGGATACCGTTTCGGGCCTGTGCGACGTTATGATACTCGCCTCGATAAATACGGGAAACGGTGAGATAAGTATTATGCAAATTCCTCGGGATACGTATTTTTCTTACGGAAACGGCAACCACAATAGGATAAACGGAGCACCGCACGTGCTTGGAGTCGAGCCGTTTTCACGGGAGCTCGGCAAGGCGCTCGGCATAAATATTGACCTTTTCCTTTCGCTGAATACCAAAACGCTTGCGCAGCTCATAGACCTTATGGGAGGCGTGGATATCGATATTCCGATGGATATGGATTACGACGATCCCGACCAAGACCTTTTCATCCATCTTAAAAAAGGGAGAGCTACGCTTAACGGCACAAGTGCCCTCGGCTTTTTGAGATACCGCTCGGGCTACGTGACGGGCGACCTCGGACGTCTCGATGCCCAAAAGCTGTTTTTGAATGCCTTTATCAATCGGCTCGGCGAGATTAAAAATCCCGTGACTCTCTATTCGATAACCGATCTCATGTGCTCAAGAAGTGAGAGCAACCTCAAAAGGCAGGACCTTCTTGCCATCGGACTCAAGCTATCAAAGGTGAAGAGCGTGTCGGTCATCTACTGTACCGCCCCGGGCGAAGCGATACAAAGCGAGGCGAGTGGTGCTTGGTACTATATTTTGTCGCGCCCGTCGATGACGGAGCTTCTTGGCTTGCGCTTTGGAGCCAAGGAAAAAGATTTTGACGTTAGCAATAAATTTGTTGACAAACGCGTCAAATCGTTTTATGATATATACGAAAATAGATGCGCCTATAGAATATATAGCGCAAGTGAAATTGACAACAATCAGGTAAATATAAATTAAGGAGAACACCATGGAAGAAATTATGAATTTGAGCGAAGAGATAGTGTCTCTCGAAAACGCAAGTCCCCTTGAGGTTGCTAAGGCGATCGAGGGCTTCCTTGACAACAAGAAGGGAAGAGATATCAAGGTGCTTCACGTTGAGGACGTTACAAGCATTGCAGACTATTTCGTAGTTTGCACCGCAACGAGCAACACTCACGTTAAGGCGCTCTCGGGCGAGGTTGAATACCAGCTTGAGCGTCGCGGCATCAATGCATACCACATTGAGGGAAGAGATAACAACTCATGGGTAGTGCTCGACTTTTGCAACGTGCTTGTGCACATCTTTAACAGAGAAGCAAGAGATTTTTACAATCTCGACAAATTATATGAAAATACCACACCTGTAGAGGAATAATGCAATGAAATACGAACATTTGATAATTGAGAAAAAGTGGCAGGAATATTGGGAGAAGAATAACACCTTCAAAACCGACGTTTGGGATTTTTCCAAACCCAAATACTACGTTCTTGATATGTTTCCTTATCCGTCGGGAGTAGGTCTTCACGCAGGACATCCCGAGGGCTATACGGCGACCGACATCGTTTCAAGAATGAAGAGAATGCAGGGCTATAACGTCCTTCACCCCATGGGCTACGACTCATTCGGTCTTCCCGCCGAGCAGTATGCGGTAAGCACGGGAAATCATCCCAACGGCTTTACACAGGAGAATATCAAAACGTTCTCCAAGCAGCTTCGTGAGCTTGGCTTCGACTATGACTGGGATAAGATGATAGCAACGAGCGATCCCGATTTCTATAAGTGGACACAGTGGATATTCAAGCAGCTCTTCCTTGACGGATACGCGCAGTACATAGATATGCCCGTTAACTGGTGCGAGGAGCTCGGTACCGTTCTCTCCAATGACGAGGTTATCGACGGTAAGAGCGAGAGAGGTGGCTATCCCGTAGTTCGCAAGAATATGAAGCAGTGGGTAATCAATCAGCCCGCATTTGCGGAAAAGCTCCTTGAGGGACTTGACGAGATCGATTGGCCCGAGTCCACAAAGCTCATGCAAAAGAACTGGATAGGCAAATCCACTGGTGTTGAGGTTAAATTTAACATCGTTGGAGGCGGTGAGTTCTCCATCTTCACAACCTGCATTGAAACCATTTACGGCATTACATTTATGGTGCTTGCTCCCGACGGTGAGGTAGTTAAGCAGCTCATGCCGAGAATTGAAAATAAGGAAGAGGTTGAGGCATATATTGCCGAAACTCTCAAGAAGAATGATATGGACCGCACCGAGCTCAACAAGACCAAATCGGGATGTGAGCTTAAGGGTGTCACCTGCATCAACCCCGTAAACGGCAAGGAAGCGAGAATGTTCATCGGAGATTTCGTGCTTGCAAGCTACGGCACGGGTGCTGTAATGGCAGTTCCTTCACACGATCAGCGCGACTTTGAATACGCAGTGGCGCACGGAATCAATATGATACAGGTAATTGACGGCGACGAAAAGCTCGGTCACGTTGACGTATCCGAGAAGGCGTTTGAAAAGGGCGACTATCTTGGCAAGGGCTACCGTCTTATCAACTCCGAGGAGTTTAGCGGACTCACAGTTGAAGAGGCGAAGGAGGCAATCACCTCCAAGCTCGAGGCAATGGGTGTTGCAAAGAGAACGGTTAACTACCACTTTAGAGAGTGGATTTTCGCGCGTCAGCGCTACTGGGGCGAGCCCGTACCCGTTGTTCACACCGAGAACGGTGAGGTGCACGCACTCGATGATAGCGAGCTTCCCTTGGTTCTTCCCGAGCTTGACAACTACAAGGGTGTTGGCGGTAAAGCTCCCCTTGAAAATGCCGAGGAGTGGAAGTACTACGACAATAACGGCATCAAGGGTAAGAGAGAAACGTCCACAATGCCCGGCTCTGCTGGCTCGAGCTGGTATTTCCTCCGTTACATCGATCCCAAGAACGAGAATGCTCTCGCCGATCCCGAGCTTCTCAAGCACTGGATGCCCGTTGACCTCTATATCGGCGGTCCCGAGCATGCGGTAGGTCACCTTATGTATTCGAGAATTTGGAATAGATATCTTTACGATAAGGGCATCGCACCCACCAAGGAGCCCTTCAAGAAGCTCGTTCACCAGGGTATGATCCTTGGTTCTAACGGCATCAAGATGGGTAAGCGTTTCCCCGAATTCGTTGTAAATCCCAGCGACGTTGTTCGTGAATACGGTGCGGATACGCTCCGTCTTTACGAAATGTTCATGGGCCCGCTCGAGGTTTCCAAGCCATGGAGCGATCAGGGTGTTGAGGGCGCAAGACGCTTCCTCAACCGTGTTTGGACATTCCTTACCGAGCCCGAGAATATCGTTGAGGGTGAGGTTCCCGCTCTTGAAAAGATCTATCATAAGAGTGTAAAGAAGATCACCGAGGACTATGAAAAGCTCGCGTTCAATACAGCTATCTCTCAGATGATGATTTTTGTAAACGCGATCTATAAGGAAGGCAAGTGCCCGAGAGCTTATGCCGAGGGACTTATCAAGATGCTCTCCTGTATTTGTCCTCATATCGGTGAGGAGATGTGGTCCATCCTTGGACATAACGATAGCATCGCATACGAATCATGGCCCACATATGACGAGTCCAAGTGTGTTGACGATGCCGTTGAGGTTGCAGTACAGGTAAACGGCAAGCTCCGTGCGACCGTAATGCTTCCCATCAACTGCGATAAGGACGAGGCGATCGCTCTCGCAAAGCAGGATGAGAAGGTTTTGGCGGCAATTGAGGGTAAGACCATCGTAAAAGAGATATCCGTACCCAATAAAATTGTAAATATCGTTGTAAAATAATCAAAAACCTCTTGACAAAAGAGGAAAATTGGTGTAAAATGTAACAGTATATTGTAATTGAGGGGAGGGAAACAGAAAATGGCAGAAGTTAGAGTTAAAGAAGGCGAATCTTTGGATAGTGCTCTTCGTCGCTTCAAGCGCCAGTGCGCTCGTTCCGGTATCCTCACTGAGCTTCGTAAGAGAGAACACTACGAAAAACCCAGTGTTAAGCGCAAGAAGAAGTCAGAGGCTGCAAGAAAGCGCAAGTACAAATAATATTTGTTAATAACAAAAATGGAGATGTGATTTCACATCTCCTTTTGTTTTATTTTTGAATTGCATTTAATTGCTCTATAAACGCGTCCACTGACCAGAAGAAGTCATAGCAGTCGAATTTCTTGAATTTGGGCTCATCGGATGCCTTTGAGCTCCTCTTGACAAATTCATTGACTATATCCACAGTCTTGCAAGCTTTTTCAAAAAGAAGTAAGGTTTCTTCTTTATATATGTTTGCTAGTTCAATGCTTTCCTTGAACTGCTTATCGATTCTCTCTATTTCTAAGTAATACTTTTCCTTGTTGTAGAGTGCTGCCTTGTAGGGAAGAAAATGTGCATACCTTTGGGTGATATCCAAACAAACTCTATTGATTTTAGCCATTTTAAAGGACAATTTCCATGAGTCGCCACCTATAATGTTAGAGTGGCGTCTTATCTCTCTTATTGCATTGTAATAGATGGGAACAATCACTTTTATTTCTTGTTGGGTGAGAAAAGCAAAAAATGACGAGGATTGTTTATTCAAATTCACAAGAGTGGTAGCGCATTCCTTGATTTTAGAGATCACCTCGTCAAAGTCGGATACTGTTATTTCATCCATTTCATGCAGGGAGGCATCAAAATTTAATTCTATATTTTCTTTTGTCAACAATTCCTTGTATAAGCTCATTTGCTCTTTATTGAACGCCAATATCAAAGAATCCATACAATCACCTCCTATATGCTATTATAATATAAAACCCGACTGTAGTCAAGTCGGGTTTTTTGATCGAGGTAAATAATTATTTAATTTCAACATTTACCTTTTTGCCGCAGTTAGCAGACGCAGCCTTAATAACTGATCTGATTGCCTTGGCGATCTTTCCGTTTTTGCCGATAACCATTCCCATATCCTCGGGTGCTACGTTGAGGGAGAGGGTAATGCTACGGTCATCTTCAGAAAGGATAACGGTAACCTCATCGGGATTGTCAACGATTGCTTTCGCAATGTCGGTCAAAGTCTGCTTCAAATCCGTCATCGTTATCTCCTGCCTTTAAATTAGTCAACGATGTTGCTCTTCTTAAGCAAGGATTTAACTGTTTCTGTGGGCTGAGCGCCGTTAGCGATCCACTTCTTTGCCTTGTCAGCGTCGATCTTGATCTCAGCGGGCTCTGTGATAGGATTGTAGTAGCCGATCTCTTCGATGAAACGACCGTCTCTGGGGTAGCGGCTATCCGCAACAACTACGCGATAGAAGGGAGCTTTCTTCTGACCCATTCTTCTAAGTCTGATTTTTACTGCCATGATAATATTCCTCCAAGAATAAAATAAAATATTTTTTGAATTTTTTATAAAAAGCCCAAATTAGAAGGGCATTTTCATTCCACGTCTTCCAAATCCCATGCGTCGCATCTTTTTGGGATCGGAGAATTGCTTCATCATCTTTTTCATTTGCTCGAACTGACGAAGCAGCTTGTTTACCTCTTCAACCGAAGTACCGCTACCCTTAGCGATTCTTTGTTTTCTTGAGGAGTTGATAATTTCGGGATTAACTCGCTCTTCCATAGTCATTGAGCGAATAATTGCCTCCATATGAGCCATCGCCTTTTCGTCTATCTTGACGTCCTTCATAGCTGAGCCGCCCATACCCGGCATCATGCTGAGCATTTGCTCAACGCCGCCCATATTTCGAAGCTGCTGGAACTGATCGAGAAAGTCGTCGAGTGTAAACTTTTGTTGGCGAATCTTTTGCTCAAGCTCGGCACTCTTTTTCTCGTCGTATGCCTCTTGGGCCTTTTCGATAAGGGAGAGCACGTCGCCCATACCCAAGATACGTGACGCCATTCTCTCGGGGTGGAAGGGCTCGATAGTGTCAATCTTTTCGCCCGTACCGATAAACTTGATGGGCTTTCCGGTAACGTGCTTGATTGAAAGCGCGGCACCGCCCCTCGTATCACCGTCAAGCTTTGTAAGAATGACACCTGTGATGTCGAGAAGCTCGTTAAAGGTTTCAGCAACGTTAACTGCGTCCTGACCGATCATTGCGTCCACGGTGAGAAGGATCTCGGTGGGAGCAACCTCCGCCTTTATCGATTTGAGCTCGTTCATAAGCTCCTCGTCGATGTGAAGACGTCCCGCGGTATCGATAAACACCATATCATATCCCTTTTGCTTAGCGAAGGCGAGACCTTCCTTGGCAATGGTAACGGGGCTGACCTTGTCGCCCATTGAGAATACGGGGATATCGAGCTTGTCGCCGACTATTTGAAGCTGCTTGATAGCGGCGGGACGGTAGATATCGCAAGCAACGAGCAAGGGATGCTTGCCCTGCTTTTTATAAAGACCTGCGAGCTTACCTGCGTGGGTGGTTTTACCCGCACCCTGAAGACCGACCATCATAACAACTGTCGGCGGTGCGGAGGAGATAGTCAGCTTTGACTGTGTTCCACCCATGAGGTTGATAAGCTCCTCATTAACGATTTTAACGATTTGCTGTGCGGGGAGAAGGGATTCAAGCACCTCTGTGCCAACGGCTCTCTCGGAAACGGTGTTCACAAAGCTTTTAACGACCTTGAAGTTAACGTCCGCTTCGAGGAGTGCGAGCTTGATCTCTCTCATTCCTGCTTTAACATCTTCGGGGGTGAGCTTTCCTTTGTTTCTGAATTTTTTGAACGCATTATTGAGCTTGTCGCTCAGGCTTTCAAACATACCCATAATACTAACCTCCGTGTTATTTAATTATTTCGGCAATCTCCTCTATCTCGGAAACGGCTTCCTTGGGGAGGGGATATGCCTCGGCAATGCTCAACAGCTTGTCGGAGTGAGTCTTGAGTGCGCTCATTTTTTGAGCAAGACCGAGCTTTTCCTCAAGGAAGAATATCTCCTCCTCCGCCTTTTTGATAAGGTCACGGACGCCCTGACGCGAGATGCTGATTTGCTCAGCGATTTCGGCAAGGGAGAGGTCCTCGTTATAATACATATCAAGAACTTCACGCTTGCGCTCGGTTAAAACGTCGCCGTAGAAGTCAAGAAGATATGCTTTTTTTAAGTCCTTTTCAAACATAGACAACTCCTAAAATTATGTGTAAAGCAAAACACTTTACACATTATAGCATACAAGTTATTTCTTGTCAATAGTTTTTTTAAAATTTTTTGTGCATTATTTAATATATATATGAGTAAAAAATTTGCAATAAAATTGCCGTAAAACATTGCAAAATTTTTAAAAATAGTGTACAATAAAAGGTGATTATATATTTTGAAAGAGAATAAGTAAATGACTGATATAAGACGTACGGTCGAGGGTGACCGTATAAGCATCTACAAATACGATACGGATAAATTTAAAAGCGAAAACGTGTCGGTATATTTTTCTCTCCCAATCTGCAGGGAAAAGGCGGTAGCACGCTCGTTGCTCCTTGCGGTGCTCAAGCGAGGAACGGAAAAATATCCCGTGCAAAAGCTGATAAACGAGCGACTTGACGAGCTTTACGCAACTCTCGTTGACCTCAAGAACCAAAAGTTTGAGGCACTTCAGCTCTTGGGCGTTTCCGCCGATATGATATATTCTTCGTACACCGATAGCGGAGAGGACCTTTTGCCACAAACACTTGAGGTCATCTCGCAAATGCTTTTTCATCCCTTAAGGGACGAAAACGGCCTTCTCCTTTCGGAATACCTCGAGAGCGAGAAGGAAAACTACAAAAGTATAATACTCTCTCAAATAAATGAACCGAGAACCTATGCCGCAATCAGATGCCGCGAGGAGATGTTTGCAACACTCGGCATAATCGATCGCCTCGAAACGATGTGCGAAAGGATCGATAAGACCACGGTGAGCGACGTTTGCGAGTGCTACCGTGAGATGCTTGAGAATGCGAAGATCATGGTGTTCTACGTTGGAAAACGCTCGGATGAGGAGCTTGCCTCCCACATCCTTCACATTTTTGGCGGTGGTGATGAGATATCATTCAAGCGCGAGGACGTGGATATCAAGATGCTTGAAAATCTCGAGCAGCCACGCACGGTCATCGAGGAGATGGACGTTTCTCAAAGTCGACTTGTGATGGGATTTAACTGTCGCACCACTTGGAAGGACGAGGGCTATTACGTAATGCTTCTTTGCAACGAGATACTCGGCTCGTCCCCCATCTCAAAGTTAATGATGAACGTGAGAGAAAAGCTCTCGCTTTGCTATGAATGCTCCTCGGTCTATAACAGTGCAAGGGGCGCAATCTTTGTGACCACGGGCATTGACCGTGAGAACTACGACCTTGCAAGAGAGGCGATAATTGCTCAGATTGAGAGCATTAAAAACGGTGAGGTGAGTGAAAATGAATTCCTCGCCGCTAAAAAATCGATAATGAACGTGTATTCCGCAATTTCCGATTCTCCTGATGCGATAGAGAGATTCTATCTCGGCAGGATCGTGAACGACATCGACGTGGACATCGCCGAGTTTTTGGATAAGATCGAGGCGCTGACGCTCGATGATGTAATCGAGGCGGCAAGGAAGATAGATCTTCACACCGTGTATTTCTTGCGTGGAGAAGAGGAGGAAATTTATGAATAGATTTGCTACCTTTTCAGATGAAAAAATAAACGAAAA
>JAZRCO010000022.1:0-3194 GCA_045659855.1 Eubacteriales bacterium
CTTTGCAAAGGCAGAGGCTTTATTTTCGCAGGAAGCGAAATCTATGGCGGTCTTGCAAATACTTGGGATTACGGTCCTCTCGGCGTTGAAATGAAGAACAACGTAAAGAAGGCTTGGTGGAAGAAGTTTGTTCAGGAAAACCCCTACAACGTAGGTCTTGACGCTGCTATCCTTATGAATCCTCAGACTTGGGTTGCTTCCGGTCACCTTGGCGGATTCTCCGACCCCCTTATGGACTGCCGTGAATGTCACGAAAGATTCCGTGCAGACAAGCTTATTGAAGATTGGTGCCAGGAAAATAGTTTCGAGCTTCCTAAGCCTATAGATGCTTTTGAACAGTCCGAAATGAAGGAATTTGTAGAACAGCACAACATTCCTTGTCCCACATGTAAGAAGCATAACTTTACTGATATCCGTCAGTTCAACCTTATGTTTAAGACATTCCAGGGCGTTACCGAGGATTCTAAAAACACAGTATATCTTCGTCCCGAAACAGCTCAGGGTATCTTCACAAACTTTGTAAACGTACAAAGAACAACACGTAAGAAATTACCCTTTGGTATCGGTCAGATCGGTAAATCATTTAGAAACGAGATCACTCCCGGTAACTTTATTTTCCGTGTAAGAGAATTCGAACAAATGGAGCTTGAATTCTTCTGCAAGCCCGGTACCGACCTTGAATGGTTCGAATACTGGAGAAACTTCTGCCATCAGTGGCTTCTTAACATCGGTCTTAAGGATGAAAATCTTCGCCTTCGTGACCACGATCCCGAGGAGCTTTGCTTCTATTCCAAGGCAACAACTGACTTTGAATTCCTTTTCCCGTTTGGTTGGGGCGAGCTTTGGGGCGTTGCTGATAGACCCGACTACGACCTTACTCAGCATCAAAACGAGACTAAGAAGGATCTTACTTACTTTGATCCCGAAACAAACGAAAGATATACTCCTTACGTAATCGAGCCCTCCTTGGGCGTTGAAAGAAGCGTTCTCGCAGTTCTTTGCGACGCATACGATGAGGAAGTTATCGACGCTGAAAAGAACGACGTTAGAACAGTTCTTCGCCTCCATCCTGCACTTGCACCCATCAAGGCGGCAATCCTTCCTCTTTCCAAGAAGCTCTCCGACAAAGCAGACGAGGTTTACTGCGAGCTTGCTAAGTACTTTAGCGTTGACTTCGACGAAACAGGATCCATCGGTAAGAGATATAGACGTCAGGATGAAATCGGTACACCCCTTTGCATCACATACGACTTTGAATCCGAAGAGGACGGCTGCGTAACTGTACGTGATAGAGATACTATGGAGCAGGTAAGACTTCCCATCGCTGAGCTCAAGTCTTATATCGAAAATAAAATCAACTTCTAATTTTTTATAAATGAATAGAAAGGTAATGGCTATGAAAAACAGAACAAAAAATTATCCTTTGTACGAAACCACAGTTTTTGAAGATTTCAGAATCATGACCGAAAACGTTGCAAAGAAGTACCCCGACCGAATTGCATATTCATTTAAAGAGAACCCCCACAAAAAGGAAGTTACAAGAAAGACCTTTGCTGAAACAAGAGAATACATAGTTGCCATGGGTACTGGTCTTGTTTCCGAGGGCGTAAGGGAAAAGCATATCGCTATCGTTGGCGAAGCATCCTATAACTGGGTAACCTCTTACTATGCTTGTATGTCCATCGGTGCAGTAACTGTGCCGATTGATAAAGAGCTACCCGCTGACGACATTCGAAGCATTATCGAAAGTGCCGAATGCGATTTCGTCATATATAGTTCAGTGATTGATTCAAAGATTGAAAAGATTCGCGACGATCTTACAATTGATCCCGTATTCATTTGCATGAGCAAGGATACTGATATTGGTGACGTTATGATGCTTGAGGATATCGTTTACAAGGGCTCCAAGCTTCGTGAAAAGGGCGATAACTCCTATTATGATTACGATCTTGATCCCAATAAGCTCGCAAGCATCGTGTTTACGTCAGGAACAACAGGTAAGGGTAAGGGCGTTATGCTTACACAAACAAATATCGTTTCCGATATGACTCAGGGTATGTATAACTTCAATATCACTCCTAAAACACTTTGTGTATTGCCCCCTCACCACACCTTTGGCTCAACGGTTAACTTTGTTGGCCACTACGCACAGGGTGCTGAGGTTTATATCTCGGGCGGTCTTAAGTATATCCTTAACGAGCTTAAAGAAGAAAAACCCAGCCACCTCATCCTTGTACCTCTCTTTGTTGAAACCTTCTACAAGAGAATTTGGTCAACAGCTGAAAAGCAAGGAAAGGATAAGCTCCTTCGCAATATGATCAAGGCATCTAACGGCATGAGAAAGGTTGGTATTGACCTTCGCAAAAAGCTTTTTGCAAGCGTTACTAGCTCCTTTGGCGGCAAGCTTGAAATGATTATTTGCGGCGGTGCAGCTCTTAATCAAGATATCATCGATACCTTCGAGGGCATCGGCATCACAATTCTTAACGGATACGGTATTACCGAATGTGCTCCCCTTATTTCTTGTAATAGAAATGAATATAGAAAGAAGGGTAGCGTAGGTGTTCCGATCATTTGTGAAAAGGTAAAAATCGCCAACCCCGATGAAAACGGCGAGGGAGAGATTTGTGTTAAGGGCCCCAACGTAATGATTGGTTACTACAACAATCCCGAAGCAACTGCCGCAGCTTTTGACGAAGAAGGTTACTTCAAGACTGGCGACTACGGCAAGCTCGACGAAGAGGGTTGGATCTATATCACAGGACGCCTTAAGAATCTCATCATTCTCTCCAACGGTAAAAACGTTTATCCCGAGGAAATTGAAACTGAAATTTCAAGAATCTACGGTGTAAACGAGGTAGTAGTTTACGAGGGCTTGAATAAGGACGGCTCAAGCAAGGATTGCATCGTTGCCGAGATTTATCCCGACTTTGACGCACTCAAGGCACACGGCATTGAAGATGCTCAAAAGTACTTCAAGGAAAATATCAACGATATAAACAAAAAAGCCGCACCCTATAAAAAGGTGCAGATAGTTAAGATCAGAAACGAGGAATTTGAAAAGAATACCTCAAGAAAGATCGTTAGATTTAAGATCAATAGAATAGTTGATTAAACAAAAAACAAACCCTGCAAGATAACACTTGCAGGGTTTATTCTATATTAATTCAATCTCAATCGCCAAAGCACCGTAT
>JAZRCO010000023.1:0-19780 GCA_045659855.1 Eubacteriales bacterium
TGAGGAAACTTCAATAGGCAGGGAAGATATCAAGCTGACTCACCTGCTCGATTTCACCTATCATATGGCGCAAGAATACGTTGAGGTTTACGTCGGACGTCTAAACAAAGAAGTTGAAATGAAGGGCGACGAAAATATCCTCTATTGGTCGGATTTTAATCACAATTTCTTCGACCCCACCCTCTACGCAGGCGAAGGTAATATCGGTCATATCATGATGCATATTGACTTTGATAGGGAGAAGCTGCTTGCATTATGATTGAAAATTTGCCGAGAAAAAAATATTGCTCGTCATATTATGGATTGCAATCTTGAGGACTTAATTATTGTTTGCATATTTGGATTGAACAAGTAGAAAAACGAAAAGCACCAAGGATTTCCTTGGTGCTTTATTTTTTTAATTACTTGGACTGGATGTATTCATCCATTGCCTTAGCCGCTGTCTTACCTGCGCCCATGGCGAGGATTACTGTTGCGGCACCTGTTACGGCGTCGCCACCTGCGTAAACGCCCTCACGGGATGTAAGACCGTTTTCGTCAGCGATGAAGCAACCCCACTTGTTTGTTTCAAGTCCCTTTGTTGTGTTTCGGATAAGGGGATTGGGGCTTGTACCGATGGACATGATTACACAGTCAACGTCGAGAACGAACTCGGAGTCGGGCTTAACGATGGGACGGCGTCTACCGGATGCATCGGGCTCACCAAGCTCCATCTCAACGCATTTGATTCCTGTTACGAACTTATGCTCGTCACCAAGAACCTCAACGGGATTTGTGAGTGTCTTGAAGATGATGCCCTCTTCTTCAGCGTGTTCAACCTCTTCCTTACGTGCGGGGAGCTCCTCCATGCCGCGACGGTAAACGATATAAACGTTTTCCGCGCCAAGACGCTTTGCGGAACGAGCCGCGTCCATAGCAACGTTACCGCCACCAACAACTGCAACGTTCTTGCAATCCTTGATGGGAGTATCGGAGTGCTTGAGGTACGCCTTCATAAGATTTACACGGGTAAGGAATTCGTTAGCGGAGTAAACACCTTTGAGGTTTTCACCGGGGATGTTCATGAAGTTGGGAAGACCTGCGCCGCTTCCGATAAAGATGGACTCATAGCCCATAGCGAAGAGCTCGTCGATCTCAATGGTTCTACCAACTACAACGTTCGTTTCAACCTTAACGCCGAGCGCCTTAAGGTTTTCGATTTCTCTTTGAACGATCTTCTTGGGAAGACGGAATTCGGGGATACCGTAAACGAGAACGCCGCCTGCAAGGTGGAGTGCCTCGAAAATTGTAACCTCATAACCCATTCTTGCGAGGTCGCCTGCACAGGTAAGACCTGAGGGGCCTGCGCCGATGATAGCGCACTTGTGACCGTTGGACTCGGGCTTTGTGGGCATTTCGGTTGCGTTAGCATTGTGCCAGTCAGCAACGAATCTTTCAAGACGGCCGATAGCAACGGGCTCGCCCTTGATTCCTCTTACACACTTGCTTTCGCACTGTGTTTCCTGGGGGCAAACGCGTCCGCAAACTGCGGGGAGAGCAGAGCTCTTAGCAATGATTTGATAAGCGCCCTCGAAATCTCTTTCCTTTATCTTTGTGATGAATGCGGGGATATCAATAGCAACGGGACAGCCGCCAACACAGGGCTTTGTCTTACAGTTAAGGCATCTTTCTGCCTCGTTAACCGCCTGCTCCTCGGTATAGCCGAGTGCTACCTCAAGGAAGTTGCCGTTACGGATCATCGGATCCTGAACGGGCATTTCATTCTTTTTAAGACTCATGTTAGGCATTACTGTACCTCCTTCTTGAAGAGATTGCAGGTCTCTTCGTGCTTTTGTCTTTCAAATCCGCGGTACATTGAAGAACGCTCGATAGCTTCGTCGAAGTCAACGAGGTGACCGTCGAAGTCGGGGCCGTCAACGCATGCGAATTTTGTCTGACCGCCAACGGTAAGACGGCATCCGCCGCACATACCTGTACCGTCGATCATGATGGGGTTCATGGAAACTACTGTGGGCATGCCGTACTGCTTTGTGAGCTTGCAAACGAACTTCATCATTACAAGGGGACCGATGGCGATAACCTCGTCGTAGGTATGACCTTCCTCGATAAGACCGAGAAGAGCGTTTGTAACAAGGCCCTGTGTTCCGTGAGAGCCGTCGTCGGTCATAATCTCGAGAACGTCGCTCACTGCGGCGAACTCGTCCTCAAGGATAACGAGATCCTTATTTCTAAAGCCGATGATGGAGTGAACCTCACAGCCCATGTTGTGAAGCTTCTTTGCGATGGGATAAGCAATAGCGCAACCAACACCGCCGCCCACAACGGCAACCTTTTTAAGACCGCTTGTGTGAGAGGGAACTCCGAGAGGGCCAACGAAATCGTGAATGTATTCGCCTTCCTCGAGTCTGTTGAGCTTTTCGGTTGTTGATCCAACTATTTGGAAGATGATTGTGATAGTGCCTGCTTCGCGATCGAAATCAGCAACGGTGAGGGGAATTCTCTCGCCCTCCTCGTCAACGCGAAGGATGATGAACTGACCCGGCTCGGCTTTTTTAGCAACGAGGGGGGCCTCAATGTCCATAAGAGTTACTGTGGGATTGAGGACTTTTTTTCTAAGAATCTTGTACATGTTTTTTACCTCTTTCACTTGATGAAAATCGATAAACCGATTAATATATAAAAAGTTTATAAAAATACTCACACATTATAGCACGGGTGGGGAAGTAAAGTCAAGGAAATTCTGTTATTTTTTTAACGATTTTGTATGGTTTGAATATTTATATCAAAATATTTTTTTGTATATAAATAAAATTTGTGAAAAATAGACAAAGAAAAACGAACGCCGAAGCGTTCGCTTTTTGTCTATCATCTAATTAATCATCGTGTGTATGCTTGAGCTCGAAGTGAATAAGTATGCTCATGAGTGCTCTCAAAAGGAACACCGCACCGAGTATAACGAGCTCGTCAAGATCCTGCACGAGAACTGTCTTAAGAATCTCCGCGCCGAGCTTGAATTCAAGACCTGTTGCAAGGCCCTTGGCAAGGTGTGTTTGAAGAGCGAGATGCTTTTTCATAAAGGTGTTTTGAATGTATTCTCCAAACGCCTTAACACCCGTCCAAAAGATGATGAATGCGCCTATAATTTCGAGAATGAACACGAAATAGGGCAAGATAAATTCAATAATAGCATGTAAGGTTTGCATAATAATTCTCCTAAGTGTTATATCGCACCCATTATAGTTTGAAACTCGAATTTTGTCAAGGGTTATTTTAATTTTTTACCAAAAGCTTTTTTGTATGTCAAAAATTGAGATGTATAATATTATAGTTTTCATATTGACAAACAAAATACCCCGTGATATAATAGACTGATGTTTTATGCGCGCGTGTGCGCTTGTGTGCGGTATGCACGCGGCACGCCCGTGCGTGAGGACACTTAAATGATAGTTAAATAAATACTCGAAAGGTAGAATTGTATATGTCATTTTTTATGAATAGCATTCCTGTTCCGCTTAAGAAGAACACAATGGACGTGCCTTCTATCCGTATGAGTGGAGTAACGAGCGTTACGATCCCCATGCAGATGCATATAGGCACACCTGCGACTCCCGTTGTTAAGATGGGTGACCTTGTTAAGGTTGGAACATTGATTGCTGAAGCAAACGGAGATGTTTCATCTCCCATTTACGCGAGCGTTTCCGGTAAGGTGGCAAAGATTGTTGACTACGTTACCTCAAGCGGCGCAACCGTTCCTGCAGTTGTTATCACGTCCGACGGCGAGATGGCTCCTGCTGAGGATATTGCCGCCCCCGTTATTAACGGCAAGAAGGATCTTCTTGACGCTATCCGTAACAGCGGCATCGTTGGTCTTGGCGGCGCAGGATTCCCAACGCACGTAAAATTCGACGTTGATTTCGATAAGCTCGACGAGCTCATAATCAACGGCACCGAGTGTGAGCCCTATCTCACAAGCGACAACCACACCATGACCGAGCGCGTTTCCGATATCGAAGCGGCTATCGGCGCATTCAAAAAGCATTTCGGAATCAAGCGCATCATCATCGTTGTCGGTGACAACAAGAAGACCGCGTTTGCTAACATGAAGGAGCTTGCTTCTCGCTTTGAGGGCGTTGAGGCGGTTACCACACCCTCTACCTACTCTCACGGCAGTGAAGAGGCGATCATCTACTACACCACTAAAAAGGTGCTTTCCTGCGACAAGCATCCCATTGATATCGGCTGTCTTGTAAGCAACGTTACAACAGTTGCCTCTATCGGCGCATATCTTCAAAGCGGAATGCCCCTCGTTGAAAAGCTCGTTACTGTTGACGGCGGCTGCGTAAAGGAGCCCAAGTGCGTTTACGCTCCCATCGGTACAAGCATCGAAGAGCTTCTTGCTTTTTGCGGTGAGCTTACAGGCGAGCCCGATAGAGTTGTAGTTGGCGGACCCATGATGGGTATCACCGTTCCCGACCTCAGCGCTCCCGTTCCCAAGAACACAAACGGTGTGCTTGCACTTTCCTCCGACGACGTTAAGGCGCCCAAGGAAACCGCTTGCATTCGCTGTGGAGCTTGTACGAACCATTGTCCTTTGGGACTTGCTCCTGCGGCTATTGCTAAGGCATACGGTCAAAAGGATACCGAACAGCTTGAAAAGCTCATGGTAAAGGCATGCATGGAATGCGGTAGCTGCAGCTATCTTTGCCCCGCACGCCGTCCCTTGGTACAGACTAATAAGTTGGCAAAACAGTTACTCAAAAAGGAGGAAAACAACTAATGGCTAAGTTATTGCACATATCCTCTAATCCTCACGTGCATTGCGGAAGAAGCACGTCCACTATCATGAGAGACGTTCTCATCTCTCTTGCTCCTGCAACTCTTGCGGGCATCTTGATTTTCGGACTTCGAGCTCTTCTCGTAATCATTGCTTGCGTTGCAAGCTGCGTGATCTTCGAAGCTCTTTTTAACATCATCACAAAGAAAGAGCAAACAATCGGTGACCTCAGTGCAGCCGTTACCGGCTTGCTCCTCGCACTCAACCTTCCCGTAGGTATTCCGATTTGGCAGTGCGTTATCGGTTCACTTTTCGCTATCATAGTAGTTAAGTGTCTTTTCGGTGGCTTGGGCTTTAACGTAGTTAACCCTGCTATCACCGCAAGAGTATTTATGCTCATCTCGTTCACAAGCTTGGCTAATGCAGGCATGCCCAAGGGTGTTGACGCAGTTTCCGGCGCAACTCCTCTCGTTCAGCTTGCAGCAGGCGAGACAGTTGACCTTAAGACTCTTCTTCTTGGTACACACGGCGGAACAATCGGTGAGACATGTGCGATCGCACTTCTTATCGGTTTCGTTTATCTCCTTATCCGTCAGGTTATCAGCTGGCACCTTCCCGTTGCGTATATCGGCAGCACGTTCCTTCTTTCTCTTTTGATCGAGGGCTCCGCAACCGATGCGCTTGCAATGGTGCTCTCCGGCGGACTCCTCCTCGGTGCTATCTTCATGGCTACCGACTACGTAACTAGCCCCTCTACCGCACTCGGTAAGATCATCTTCGGTGTTGGCGCGGGCTTGATTACTTTTCTTATCAGATATTACGGCGTATATCCCGAGGGCGTATCCTTTGCGATCCTCCTCATGAATATCGTTAACCCCTATATCGATAAGCTCACAGCACATAAAGTATTTGGAGGTCAGAAGGTATGAAAAAGCATTTAACAAGTGTTCTGACACTCTTTAGCATTTGCGCGATAGTATCTCTCGCACTTGCAGTTTGCTACGGTATCACAGCTCCCATCATCAAGGCACAGCAGGAAGCTGCCGCAAGCGGCGCTCTCCTTGAGGTTATGCCCGACGGCGGTAGCTTTGAAAAGATGGATATCTCCTCTTATGAGCTCCCCTTGACGGTCAAGGAAGTTAATAAGGCAAGCAACGGCGGTTACGTATTCCAAATCGAATTTGCTGGCTTTAACCCCGGCAACGTTGCTATGATCGGTGTTTCCGCCGACGGTAAGATCACAGGTACGAAATGTATCACAAACAATGAGTCCAGCGGCTTCGGTGCGGATGTAATTCCCAATCTCGACGCAAGCGGACACTATAACGGTGCTGACGTTGGTACTATCGACGGCGTTGATACAGTAGCTGGTGTTACTGTTTCCACAAAGGCATACCGTGCGGCTATCAAGGACGCTCTCAATGCGGCTGTTATCCTTGGCGGCGGTTCCGTTGACCTTCGTGATCCTGCAGAAATTCTTAATGACAATCTCAACGCGGCACTCGGCAGCGAGGGCGTTGAATTCGATAAGCACTTCTTTGTTGAGGTGGTTGAGGGCGTTGACGCTATCTACGTTGCAAAGAACGGTGCGGGCTACGTTGTAGCGATCGGCGAGGTTTACGTTGGCGTTGATGCTGACGGTAACGTTATCGGTGATGCAAACGACGTTGCAGCTAATGCTGTTGCGGCTATTAAGGCAACAACACTCACTGATCTTGATCTTACAAAGTATCAGGGACTTTCAAGCAGAATCGTATCTGCTAAGATCACAAACAACGGTGTTTACGTGATCGAGGTAGAGGGCTCCGGATTCGGTATCATGGGTGACGAACACTTCTATCCCTCCGGTGAATATATCAATATCAAGGTAGCTCTTACTGCTGACGGTAAGATCCTTGACTGCTACACAATTTCTCAGAGTGAAACTCAGGGCTTCGGCTCAGCGTGCGCGGACGAAGAGTTCTACGGTCAGTTCGCAGGTAAGACTGAATCCGACTACAAGGATATCATCATTGCGGGCTCAACCTACACAACAAACGGTTACCACGGCGCAATCAACAACGCATTCAAGGCGGTTGCAATTTTCGAAGGAGGTGCTAAATAATGAGTAAGAATAGTAATCTTTCCGTTATCACAAAGGGTATTCTTAAAGAAAATCCCGTATTCGTGCTCGTTTTGGGTACTTGTCCTACACTTGCCGTAACAAATAACGTGTTCGGCGCATTCGGTATGGGTATTGCGGCAATGCTCGTTCTCATTTGCTCAAATATGCTCATCTCCGCACTTCGTAAGGTTATTCCCGACAGTGTAAGAATTCCTTCTTACATCGTAATCATCGCGGGATTTGTAACCATTATTCAGATGCTTGTTCAGGCATTCTTGCCCGATCTTTATACGCTTCTTGGTGTGTATCTTCCTCTTATCGTTGTTAACTGTGTAATTCTTGGTAGAGCCGAGATGTTCGCAGGTAAGAACACGGTAGGTAAGAGCGCTCTTGACGGTATCGGTATGGGACTTGGATTTACACTTGCTCTTGTTTCTATGGCGGTTGTTCGTGAGGTTTTGGGCTCTGCAAGCTTTGCAGGAACTGCTATTTCCTTCCTTGAGCCCTATAAGATCGCATTCCTTTCCAAGGCTCCCGGCGGTTTGCTTGTTTACGGTATCCTTATCGCTCTTGTTTATATTATCACAAACGGCAAGGCACCCAAAAAGAGATCCTTCTCTTGCGAGGGCTGTCCTTCACGTTCAACATGTAACCCCGAGGCTTGCGGTGGAGAAAAGGAGGAAGCATAATGGAAGCTTTTAAGAGTATGCTCGTAATATTGTTGTCAGCTGTTTTGGTTAACAACTACGTTTTGGTTAGATTCCTTGGTATTTGCCCCTTCCTTGGTGTATCCAAGAAGCTTGATCAGGCATCCGGTATGGGTGTTGCGGTTACAGTGGTTATGCTTCTTGCAACTGCGGCAACTTGGCCCATTCAGAAGTTTATCCTCGATCCTCTTGGACTTGGATATATGCAAACAATCGTATTTATCGTTATTATAGCATCTCTCGTTCAGATGCTTGAGATCATTCTCAAAAAATTCATTCCCTCGCTCCATGCAGGTCTTGGTGTGTATCTTCCCTTGATCACAACAAACTGTGCGGTTCTTGGTGTGGCAATCAACAATATCAATGACGGCTACAACTTCCTTGAATCCATGGTAAGCTCACTTGGTGTTGGTCTTGGTTTCCTTCTTGCAATGGTTCTCTTTGCGTGAGTTCGTTCAAGAATAGATGAAACAAAGGTTCCAAAGCCCTTCAGAGGCGTTGCGATCACACTTGTGGCAGCATCCTTCCTCTCCCTTGCATTCATGGGATTTGCGGGAATCGTTGAAAAACTTTTTGCTTAATAGGAGGTTGAAAATATGGATTTTATGGCAATATTGACAGCTTTCCTTGTAGTAGCAGGTGTAGGTCTTGTTCTCGGTATCGCACTTGCACTCTTTACACATTTCTTTGGAATCGAAGACGATCCCAAGGTAAAGGCAGTAAGAGGCGCACTCCCCGGTGCAAACTGTGGCGCGTGTGGCTTTAAGGGTTGTGATGACTATGCTAAGGCAGTTGCCGAAGGCAGAGCAGCTCCCAATCTTTGTATTCCCGGTGGTGCCGACACAGTTAGCGCACTTTCCGAAATTCTTGGAGTTGAAGCACAGGCGGCAGCTCCCAAGGTAGCATTCATTCACTGTAACGGTGTTTGCGGTGCGACCGAGCCCAAGGCAATCTACGACGGTATTCAGGCGTGCGTTGCCGAGGGTATGATCTACGGTGGCTCCGGCTCCTGCATCTACGGATGTATCGGCTGTGGCGACTGTGTAAGCGTTTGTCCCGCAGATGCGATTTGTCTTAAGGATGGAATCGCACACGTTGATCCCAGAGCTTGTATCGGCTGCGGTGCTTGTACAAAGACATGTCCCAAGCATATCATCTCTATGATTCCCAAGGATGCAAACGTTGCAAACTTCTGCTCTAACAAGGAAAAGGGCGCGGATGCTCGCAAGCATTGTAAGAACGCTTGTATCGGTTGCAAGAAGTGTGAAAAGACCTGTCCTAACGGCGCTATCACAGTTATTGACAACAATGCGATCGTTGATTACGAAAAGTGCACACGCTGCGGAGCTTGTGCGGAAGCATGTCCCACAAAATGCCTTAAGAGCGTAAGCTTTAATTAATCAAACAAACAAAAGGGGCGGTTTATGACCGCCCCAAAAATTGACAAACAAAAATTCGAAACGTTTATGAAAGAGAGGTGCTTTATAGAATGATATCAAAGAAAATAAGAAACGACGTGATATTTATAGTCGCATTGGTGCTCATTCTCTCCATAGTTGGAGGCGGCGTTCTTCTTTTAAGAAAAGAGGGAAGCACTGTTAAAGTGAGTGTTGACGGCAAGATATACGGCACCTATAATCTCGATCAAGATAGGACCGTTGAGATAAAGACGGAAAACGGATATAATATTTTGGTAATCGAAAACGGCCAAGCGCGCGTTGAGAGTGCGAGCTGTCCCGACGGAATTTGCTCCGACCACAGACCCATCAAGCATAGCGGAGCAAGTATAGTTTGCCTGCCCAACAAGGTGGTTGTTTCTGTTGAGGACGGAGAAGAGGATAACGGCGGTCTCGATATCGTATCATAGGAGAGAGCAAAGTGAGAAAAATTGAAACGAGAATTAAAAAAATGACCTTGTTGGCGCTTTTGGCATCTCTTGCGCTTCTCTTGTCTTACGTTGAGATGCTCCTGCCGGCGATATTTGTTTCAGTCCCGGGAATCAAGATGGGATTGCCCAACGTGGTCATAGTTTTTATACTTTACCGCTTTGGTGTTAAAGAGGCAGCGGTCGTTTCGGCTGCAAGAATCGCAATCGTGTTTATGCTTTTTGGTGCCAATGTCACAATGCTTTGGTATAGTCTTGGCGGCGCGGTGCTCAGTATCGCGACCATGGGCATACTCAAAAAGATCGACCTTTTGTCAACCGTCGGTGTTAGCGTTGCGGGTGCTTTGATGCACAACGTTGGACAAATTTTGGTTGCGATTTGGCTCTTACACACCAATGAAATCGCCTATTATTTGATAATTCTTTCAATAACGGGAACCATTGCAGGCATCTTTATCGGACTGTGCGGTGCGTTCGTTATCAAGCGTTTTTCTAAAATTAAAATCTAATAATTTCCGTTTTTACCATTATTTATTATATATTTGTATTGACAAAATGCAAAAATATGGTATAATACAAGGTGGCGAAGGCCTAAAATAAAAAAAAGGGGTTTATAATTATGAACAAGAAAACATTAGTTATTGCTATTGTAGCAGTAGTTGTTGTAGTTGCGGTTGTTCTTGGTGTTGTTCTCCTTGGTGGAAACGATACTCCCGCTCCTGCAGTTGAAAAAGAGTACAAGCTTGGCTTGGGCGTTGTAGTTGGTCTCGACAGCTCTAAGACAGGTCTTGCTCAGGTAGACGGTACAGTTGCTACAGTAATTCTCGACGATGCAGGTAAGATCGTTGCTTGCCGTGTTGATGCTATCCAGAACAAGGCAACACTTGTTGAAGGTGGCGAATTCACCATCACAAATCTTAAGACAAAGGTTGAGCTCGGCTTCAACTACAACATGGCTGCATACGGTCATTCTCTCGTTGGTAATGCAACAGTTAAGGAATGGTTCGAGCAGGCTCAGGCATTCGAAGCATGGGCAACAGGTAAGACAGTTAGCGAAATCAAGAACATGAAGCTTCAGACAATGTCTAACGGTTACGTTATCGCTGACGAAAAGGATCTTCTTGATGCTGGCTGCACAATCTCCATCGAAGATTTTAGAGATGCAGTAGTTAAGGCATGTGAAGACGCTCAGGGCACATCCTTCAAGACAAACAATACAAACTTCACACTCGGTCTTGCAATCAACTCTGCTGATAGCGATTCCAAGGCAGCTACAGCTGATGCAGACGGTGCAATCCAGATGTACTCCGATATCGCTTGCGTAGTAGTTGCTGACGGCAAGATTCTCGCTACTCTTAACGATGCAATCCAGCCCAAGGTTTCCTACAATGCAGCTGGTGAGATCACAGCTAAGTCCTTCAAGGCAACAAAGAGAGAGCTTAAGGAAGGCTACAACATGGCTGCATACGGTCATTCTCTCGTTGGCAACGAAAAGGTTGTTGAGTGGTACCTCCAGTCCGCAGCTTTCTCCGCACACGTTGTTGGTATGACAAAGGATCAGGTTAAGAACATGCCCACACAGACAGCGTCCAACGGCTACATCATTTCCAATGATTCCGCTCTTCTTGGCGCAGGCTGCACAATGTCCATCGACGGCATCCAGGCAGTTGTTATCAAGGCAATTGACAACGCGAAATAATTAATTTTGCACAAATGAAAAGGGAGGACATCCTCCCTTTTCTTAAATTATGAGGTTTTTATGAAGAAAATACTTCTCGAAATCACGGTTTTTATCATCGTTTTAGCGCTTGCGGTCGGAATGATTTCCTGCCGAGGTGGGGGCGGAGATACAGTTCAAGAGAAAATTAGATTCACCTCTTACGATTTCTCCTATTTCGACACAGTATCCACTGTAACGGGATATGCGAAAACAGGGGAGGAGTTTGAAGCGATAGCGAAGGATATATACGCGCTCATAGGCGAATATCACCGCTATTTCGATATCTATAATCCCTATGACGGAATAGAAAATCTCTACACCGTGAACAAGCTCTATAACGGAGAGCATAAGGCCGTTAAGGTCGATCAAAAGATAATCGATATGCTCCTTTATGCAAAGGAGGTATATGCTCTCACAGGTGGAAAAATGAATATAGCTATGGGCAGTGTGCTTTCAATTTGGCACGACTGTCGCGAGAAGGCAAGTGATAACTGGGGCGTTGGAGAATTGCCGCAAATGTCCGAGCTTCTTGCGGCGGCGGAGCACACCGATATCAACGATTTGATCATTGATGAAGAGAATTCAACGGTCTTTCTTGCCGATCCCAACATGAAGCTTGACGTTGGCGCTTTTGCTAAGGGATATGCCGTGGAGATGGTGGCAAGAATGCTTGAGGAACGCGGAATAGACAATTTCGTTATCAACGTTGGCGGAAATATCCGAACGGTCGGCAAAAAGGCGGACGGTAACAAGTGGCTTGCGGGCATTGAAAATCCGAACGAGGATTCCGACGAGAGCTACGTTGCATATCTTGCGCTTGAGAGCGAAACGATCGTAACCAGCGGCATTTATCAAAGATACTATCTCGTTGACGGAAAGCCCTATCACCATATTATCGATCCCGCAACCCTCATGCCTGCAAAGGGATATGTGTCAATATCCATCGTTTGCAATAACTCCGCCTTGGCGGACGGCCTTTCAACGGCACTGTTTTGCATGTCGCTTGAGGAGGGCAGAGCGCTCATAGAATCTCTTGAAGGTGTTGAAGCACATTGGATGCTTGAGGACGGAACAAGAGTGCGCTCGAGCGGCTTCTCTTATTACGAGGACGAATATAACAAATACGAATAAAAATATAAATAAAAAATGAGCAGATGATCTCTGCTCATTTTTTTATTTTACAAAATTATTTTTCATCGAGTCGCTTTGCTATGCGAGTTGCTACGATATCAAGTGCGGTCTTGTTTTTGCCGCCGTTGATGATGATATCCGCATATTTTTTGGTGGGCTCAACATATATTCCGTGCATGGGTTTGACCGTTCCGAGATACTGGGAGATAACACCGTCGATATCTCTTCCGCGCTCGTTAACGTCACGGCGAAGACGGCGCAAAATTCTCTCATCGGCGTCGGCATCGGTAAATATTTTTATATCGAACATCTCACGAAGACGTTCGTCGTGGAAGGTGAGAATGCCGTCAACGATGATGATGGGCGATGGCTCAAGACGGGAAAGCTCCGCCTTTCTCGTGTGCATCTTGAAATCGTAATTGGGAACGTCAACCGCCTCGCCGTTTTGCAAAATGCGAAGGTGCTTGACGAGTAGATCGGTGTCAAGTGCGTCGGGGCAGTCGTAGTTTGTTTTGATTCTTTCCTCAAAGCTGAGATGGTCCTGCGATTTGTAGTAATTGTCAAAGGAGATGACCGTGATGTCGTTGGGGAAGAGAGCGAGAAGACGCTCGGCAAAGGTTGATTTACCGCTTCCTGTTCCGCCTGCGATTCCGATGAGCATTGGAGATTTCATAATTTTAATTCCTTTTCAAAGAGATGATTTATCACGGTTTTATTATAACATTTTACGCATTTATTGTCAATTGTTTTTGCTTTTTGCGGCAAAAAATATGCCCGTTGTCAAAATAACTATTTTGCCTTGATGGACTTTGTACAATTTGCACATAGATGTGAATGAAAAATAACAAAAAATATAAAAAGTTTATAAAATCCTCTTGTCAAAATATAAATATAATGATATACTAAAGCCGTGATAGATCACCCGCGAATCGTTAGCGGAAAAAATATATATGCAGAAAGGAAAAAACTATGAAAAAAATCTTAGCACTCTTGCTCATTTGCGCAATGCTTATGGCAACACTCGCTTCGTGTAATTGGTTCAAGAAGGATTGCACCGATCATGTTGATGCGGATGATGACTATATCTGCGATAATTGCGGAGCTGAGCTTGAAAAACCCGACGTTCCTGCTTGCACAGAGCACAAGGACGAGGACGACGACTACAAATGTGACAATTGCGGACACGTGATGTATGAGGACGTTAAATATACTCTCAACATCGGTGATCTCGAAACGGGTAACCGCACTTCTGACGACATTAACGGCCCCTTCGTTATCGTAGCAGGCAGTGAGGTTAGAAATAGAACAAAGACCTATGAGGGTGTTGAATACATCAAATCCGTAAAGATCGGCTCCAACACGAGCAAGATCCAGGTTAACGTTCCCGGAACAGGTAAGCTCAGCTTCCTCGTTCAAAACGGTTCAAGCGGCGCTGATATGCAGTTTATAACTGTTATCGCTCCCGACGGAACAAAGCAGGATATCGAATTTCCCGGTAACTCTCAGTCCAGCCCCGTTGTTCGTATCGAGGTTGACGTAACCGAGGGTGAATGGACTATCGCGCGCGGTAAGAACGGCGGTACTCAGGACGTATTCTATCTTGAGCTCGAATGCAAGGTAGAGGTTGCTCCCGAAAACGGCTTTGAGCTTGTAACAGCGGGCGAGACCAACTTCCTTGTTGGTGATGCGATCGACACAAGCAGCGTTCGTCTTAATGCAACCTTTGAAAACGGCAAGACCGAAGCTCTTGCTCTTTCCGCAGTAAGCTTTGATACAAGCAAGGTTGATATGAGCAAGGCCGGTGCTTATGACGTTGCTATTTCTTACAAGGATTATGCTCCCATTACATATCAGATAAAGGTATTTGCTCCCGAATCCATTAAGCTTGGATTCGATGCTATTGAAAAGCTCGCTCAAAACTCTTCCGCGGGCAACGGCGTTTACTTCAACCATAGCTTCAAGGAGTTCTATATGGCTGGCGAAGCGCTTGATACAAAGGGACTTTCCGTTATCGTAGTTGCTAAATGCGGTGACGATTCTGTTGAATTTAGGGTTGATGATTATACCGTTGAAGGTTTCAATTCAGCTGAGGAAGGCGAACAGACCCTCACAATCTCTGCAAACGGTGTTTCTGCAACTGCAACGGTTCACGTTGCTAACGTAGAGCTTACACCCGATGAAGACGGCATCTTAAAGGCCCTCGTAGACCCTGCATACTTGGGTCTTCGCGGACATCTCAGTGGACCGTATCACATATTCTCAACTATCCAGCAGGCACTTGATTTCCTTGCTCACTCCCCCGCGGCTACTCCCAAGCAGCTTACTATTGCTCCCGGATATTACAACGAAAAGCTTGAAATTACAGTTCCAAATCTTGAGATTATCGGTTGTGGCGAGACTCCCGAGGAAGTAGTTATCGAGTGGGATTCTCTCTACGGTCTTGTTGACGACGGCGGCTTTACACATACGACCGACTCCACACAAACTGTAGCTATTAGAGAAAGCGCAGTTAACTGTGTAATCGAAAACGTTACAATTTCTAACTATTGGAATACTCAGGAAAGAATGGACGAGGCAGGACTTGGTATCGAAAGAGGACTTGCGCTTCTTGTTCAGGCGGATCGCTTCATTATGAAGAATAGCATCCTCCTTGGTATTCAGGATACTCTTGAGCTCTTCACGGGCCGTCAGGATTTCGAAAACGTATTTATTTCCGGTTATACCGATTTCATCTTCGGTACAAACAATACAACTTACTTCAAGAACTGTACAATCCACGTGATCGACACAGTTAAGGACGATCAGGGAACAGCAGGTTACCTCACAGCGTTCAAGGGCTCCAATAAGGGCGCTGACGATGCTATCGTTTACGGTGCTATCTTTGACGGATGTAAGTTCACAGCTGACGAAGGCGTTATGGAAGGCAAGACAGCTATCGGTCGTCCTTGGGGCGCATATGCTGCAGTTGCTATCATCAACTCCGAAATTGGCGGACACATCTCCAAAGTCGGCTATAGCACAAGCAAGAATGAGCGTTACGTTGCTATGAATGCGAAGCCCACTGACGCAACAGTTCAGTTCGTTGAATATAACAACACAGGCGCAGGTGCGATCTCCTCCGAGGTTGCAGGTATGAGAATGCTAACAGCTGAGGAAGCGGCTCTCTATGCTGATTTCGCAACCATCTACGGCAAGATCAACGGCAAGGTTTCCTACCTTGATCCTTGGGATCCCGCCTCCAATGAAATACAGGTTGACGCAAGAGATTACTACTATTTCAACGGTGGCTCAAGCGCAACGGGTAATTCCCATACATTTGATACAACCACTACAATAGCAAAGGGTGCAACCCTTGAATGGGACGGACTTCTTATCAGCGCTGAAAACGGAAACGTTGCTTGGAACTCCAATGCTAACGCTCTCAATATGAAGTCGGGCGCTTTCATTAAGTTTACAGTTGAGGCAGGAACAACAGTTACTGTTGAAACGTATCCCAACTATAATTTCTTTACACTTAACGGCGTTGCTACTTCTAGCGCGAATATGCTCTCTCAGTACTATGCTGAGGCAACCGAGGTAACTCTCCTTTCAACAGGCGACCTCTACCTCTACTCCATTATTATCGAGCCCAATTCCGAAGCTCCTGCAGCTGCTGAGCTTAGCGAGATCAAGGCATCCGGCATGAACGTAAACTACGTTGTAGGCGACGAGCTCTCTTTTGACGGACTCGTTGTTAAGGCAATCTATTCCGACAATTCCGTTCTTGCAATTACTGACTACACAGTTGATTCAAGTGCTGTTAATAAGGGCGCAGAGGGCGAATACGAAATAGTGATCTCTTACGGCGGTAAGAGTGTTACCCTTAAGGTAACCTACGAGGATCCCAATGCAGGTCCCGAGATCTCTAAGAATACTGTTCTTGATTTCACAACTCCCGCAGGTCTTGAGGAAGTACAAAATAACCCCAAGGTTACGATCACAGGTAGTGTAAGACACAACGGTGGCGAGATTCAAATTAAGGGTACTATCTCCTTCAAGGTTAAGGCAGGTACAGTTGTAACGGTTATTCCTTATGCAAATACCAGCTACGCTTCCTACAAGCTTTATGCAGAGGGAGAGGATAGCACTGACGTTTATAACGAAATGTGCGGTTTTATGTTCTTCGAGGACTGCACAGTGATTTACGAGGGTCTCGATAACAACTACCTTTGCAGCATTGTGATTGAATGTCCTCTTGGCGAAGGCAAATACGTATTCGGCGGCTCAACAGTTGAAGGCGACGTAACAGGTATTCTTGAATCCATTCCCGGTATGTCCATTTCGGGTACTTGCAAGACTCACAGCGGCGGTGCACAGCTTGATGCTACCTCCCAGATCATATTTATCGCTCCCGCTCTTGCAACAGTTACAATTCAGGGCTATGACACAAGTTACGGTCAGCTTTCGGTTCTTGTTGACGGTGAACCTGTTGAAATGAATGAAAAAGCTCAGTACGTATTTACTACCAATTATCCTAGTACAATAATAATTGAAGCAGTTAACGTTGGTACTGAAGAAGCTCCTGCATACAATAAGTCATATATTACATATATTGATATGGACCTTCCTGATTTTATAGAAGAGAATCTCACTATCAATTTTGGTTCCGCAGGTAACTATAAGGATTGCGGTATTGATTTCTCCGGTATTACGATCGGTGATAACGGCGGAAATAACTCTCAAGTTAAGAACGGCTCCTTCTCATTCGCAGTTAAGAAGGGCGCAATCGTTACCGTTCATGCATATCCCGGATATGCATCCTACAACCTTGGTGACGGCGACTTGGTTTATGAAGGCATTACAGAAGAATACTTCACATATGAAGCATGGTCCGACGTTGTAATTACAATTTCTCACACAAGCGGAAATAACTATTTCTACTCCGTGGATATTGAATATCCCGTTGTATTCAGTGAAACAACAACTATCGACCTTTCCGCAACAGGAGTTTCCATTCAGGGAACGAGCGGTAAGTACGAAGGACTTTCCATCAATGCTACAAGCGGCAAGTTCGCTGACAACAATGGCGGTTGGACACAGGTAAATGCAGGCACAGTTATTTCTATGAACGTAGCTGACGGTGCTCAGGTATCCGTAAGTGCATATAGCAACGCGGATAACTTCACTGTGGTAATAGCTGAAGGCGTTTGCACGATCACTTGTGTAGGTAACGACTATTTGAAGGCAATTACAGTAAGCTTCGAATAAGAATAATTGATCTACCGAATATTAATACAATACCCCCGCGGAAATTCCGCGGGGGCTTTGTTATATCAAAATAAAAATCCCCACGGATTCCGTGGGGATCAATATTTGTTTGCTTATATTATTCAGCGTCGGTCTTCTTGATATTAACAAGAATGTTTGTGATGATACCGAGGATGAGTGAGCAAGCGGTTGTTGTAAGAGTTACGTTGCCGATTGCCAAGGACATACCGCCGATACCTGTGATGAGGATAACTGCTGTTGTGAAGAGATTTGCATTTCTTTCAAGGTCAACCTTTTGGATCATCTTGAGACCGCTTACTGCGATAAAGCCGTAGAGAGTGATGCAAACACCACCCATTACGCAACCGGGAATGGAATCAAGGAATGCCATAAGAGGAGAGATGAAGGAGATGATGATGGACATTACTGCAGTAACAGTGATTGTTGCAATGGATGCATTTCTTGTGATAGCTACGCAACCAACGCTTTCGCCGTATGTTGTGTTGGGGCAACCACCGAAGATTGCACCTGCCATGGAGCCAACACCGTCGCCGAGAAGAGTTCTGTGGAGACCGGGCTCTTCAAGAAGATCCTTTTCGATGATGGAAGAAAGGTTCTTGTGGTCAGCGATGTGCTCAGCGAATACTACGAATGCAACGGGAATGTAAGCAACGGCAATTGTTGCAACGTATGACCATTCGAATTCACCAACACCCTTAAGTGCCTTAAGGAATGTGAACTCGGGAACGGAGAAGAATGTCTTAAGTGTTACACCCTCAGCAACAAGTGCCTTGAAGGGAGCGAAATCGATTACGGGAGAAACTCCAAGAACTGTGAAGAGCAAGGATACGGCATAACCTGAAAGGATACCGAAGATGAAGGGGAAGAGCTTACCAACCTTCTTGCCGTATGTGGAGCAAAGAACTACAACAAAGAGTGTTACGAGAGCGCAAATGAGAGATACCCAAGCACCTGTGCTCATAACGTAAGCGCCGTTGGAGTCCTGGGGACCGTAGGAGAATACGTCCTTAACTGCAGCGCCTGCAAGAGAAAGACCGATAAGAGCAACTGTGGGGCCGATTACTACGGGAGGCATGAGCTTGTTGATCCAGTTTACGCCTGCGAACTTAACGATTACTGCAAGTACAACATAAACAAGGCCTGCAAAGATTGCACCGAGAACAAGGCCAAGGAATCCGAGTGACATTGAAGTAGCGCCTGCGAAAGCTGCTACCATTGAACCGATGAATGCGAATGTTGGGCCAAGGAAAACGGGGCTCTTGAATTTTGTGACAAGCTGATAAACGAGAGTACCAACGCCTGCACCAAAGAGTGCTGCGGAAGCGGTCATACCGTTACCAACGATCGCGGGAACTGCGATTGTTGCCGCCATAATGGCAAGAAGCTGCTGAAGAGCGAACAAAACCGTTTTGAGATATCCGATCTGCTTCGGTTTTGCGTCAGTGTTGTAGATAAGTTTCATTTGAACCTTCCTCCTGTTTTTTTATTTAAATTTTTTTTGACCATAAAAAAAGCTGACGAAAAATCGTCAGCAAATAAATCAATAAATAAATGAAAAATAAAAATAGGAAAAGATAGCTACAGTGGGGAATTTTTTTGCGTTAACTACGAAATTCATCATCATACTGTTACCTTTCTTTTCACATTGCTCAAATTATACCACAAGCAAATTAACTTGTCAATACAAATATTAATAAAATTTCACACAAAAAACAAGCGTTTTTCTTGCAACTTTTGTATTATTTTGCAGTTTTTGCAAAAATAAGGTGGTCTATTTTGCATTTACTGCTATTTACTTTGTCTTTTGCATAATGTATAATTATGACACAAAGAAAAAATACAGTGAAAATATTGACACGGTATTTTATATGTGATAAAATTAATTTAGATGTTAGACGAATAAATTCGTTGACATAAAAAGAAAAACCATATGAAAAAAGGAGAAAAACTATGGCAGCTTTAATTATTGGTATCGTCCTTATCGGACTTTTGATTTCTTGTATCAAGGTCGTTCCCCACACCGAGAGCTATGTTATTGAGCGTCTTGGTAAATTCCACTCTATTTGGGAGGCAGGTCTTCATTTCCTTGCACCCTTCGGAATCGACAAGGTAGTTGCTCGCGCAACCACAAAGGAGAAGGTGCTCGACACACCTCCTCAGTCCGTTATCAAGTCAGATCGGAGCCATGTCG